>NZ_JBYNRX010000003.1:0-146975 GCF_057785375.1 Roseiflexus sp. | reverse complement strand
CGGCGGCTTCGCCGCCGCAACCCACCACCAAAGAAGACAAGTACCGCTCTGCCGAAGGCAAAAAGAGCTGTTACGCGGCTCCTCCGTAAGGTGACTGCGTAAGTCCTGGAAATGCGAGGAGGGCAAAGATGCTCGATGAAGTCGCACGAAAACCGGCGTCGCTCAACCACGCCTTGCCGTGATTGCGCGACGCGCCAGCGCCGGATGCGCAGGCAAGCCCCCAGAGGGGGCTTGCGCGTTCTCAGTGGGGGCTTATCGAGTTTGAGCACATCATCCGGCATCGCCCGGTCAAGCCCACACAGGCGGACTTCGCTTCCCGTAGCCCGCAGCGGATGAAGATTCAGTATTTATCTGGATATACCGCCAGAGGCGCGCCGCCGCTCGTGCCCTGAGCCTGCCGAAGGGCGGGCGGCGGCGTATGCCGAACTTAATGCCTGCGCGCGCGAGACAGCGTCGGCGCAGGCCGACGCTGTCTCGCGCGCGCCCCAAGGCGCGGTTTCAACCGCCAGCCAGGGTATGCCGATGTTATAGTTCATCTCCATCAGCCGCCGGACGGGGAGAATCCGCCATCCGCCAGATTCCCTATTGCCACTGGTTATGGAGTCGTGCTAAGATGGAACGTGTGCTCGATCTGCTGCGCAGCATACTATACTATGCACGCGCAGCGCAGGGGTAGAGGGATATGGCGAACGTGAGTCACGACGCCGATCACGAGGAGCGCGTCGTTGAGTTACATTTGCCCAGCCGTCTTGGCTACGAAAAAGTCGCAATGGACGCTGCTGCGTCAATTGCACGGCGTATGGGGTTCAGCACGGATCGCATCGAGGGGCTGCGCACGGCTCTGGCTGAAGCGATAACCAATGCTATCGAGCACGGAAATGCCCACGACGCCGGTACGCGCGTGCTGGTCATCCTGACGGTGCGACCATCTGAACTCGTCGTCAGTGTCGCCGATCAGGGGTGTAAGCCGATTGACCAATCACAACTCGCTCCAGCGCCGCGCATCGAAGACTTGTTTGCCCGCGCCGATAAAGGCGGCTGGGGCATCTGGTTGATCCGCGAGTTGATGGACAAGGTGGAGTTCACCACAGCGCCAACTGGCGGTAATCAGGTGCGGATGGTCATTTATCTCGAGAAGCAACCATAACCTATGTCTGACGTATCTCCCCCTCTCTCTCTTGAGTTGTCGATTCCTAGCGAGTTTGGGTATGAACGAGTCGTTCGCGAGGCAGTGGCTTCATTTGCGCGTCGCATCGGTTTGAACAGCGAGCGGGTCGAGGATTTGAAAACGGCCGTCAGCGAAGCATGCCTCAATGCGATTGAACACGGCAATGCGCAGATGCCGGAGATGCGCGTCGGCGTTAATTGTGTCTGGGAGAACGACGGTCTGACCATCAGGGTGTTGGATCACGGCTTGAAACGATATGCCGGTCACGTGGCGCCATGCATCGTGTGCAAGGTGCATGGCGAGGCGCCGCCGCGCGGTATGGGGTTGTACCTGATTGCGCAACTGGTCGATACGTGCGGTTTCGAGACTTCGCCCGATGGCGGCAATGTGCTATGTATGCGTATGCATACCCGTTCGATGGCGTGATGGACGTGATGCGCGCCTGATCATCGTTATCAGGGAGCACTGGTGCGACGGATGCATGATTGCGTCGATGCCAGGATGAGGAGCACGGGCATGCTGGACGATGAGTTGCATGTACATATTCGTGAGCGTGAAGGGGTGGCGATTATTGATCTGGTCGGTGATGTGACGACCTTCGCCGAGGACAAGATTATCGGCGCCTACAATGAGGTTTCGCGCAAAGGCGCACGAAACATTCTGCTCAACTTTCGTCAGAACGATTATATCAACAGTGCTGGCATCGCCATCCTGATCGGAGTCGTCACCGAAGTCAATCGAAATAATCAGCGGCTGGCTGTCAGCGGATTGTCGCAACACTTTCAGAAAATCTTTCGCATGGTCGGTCTGGCGCAATATATCGATATTTATCAGGACGAAGACGAGGCGATTCGCGGCCTGACCGCCGCAATGGCTTGAGTCAGCGGGTGACGATGGACGGTTTTCTCTTGTTCGTTCTTTTCGCGGCAATTCTGCTGCTCGCTGCATATCTGTTGTGGCGCTATTGGGCTGCTCTGACGGTGGCGACGCCGGGAGAAGAGCGTTTTGAGGAGCGTATCGCCGCTTTGAACGAACGTCAGGCGCACCGTTACAGCGATGAGGAACTGACAGCGCCGGTCACTGAGGAGGATGCCTGGCGCACGATGGTCGAACGCGGACGGCGCGCAACACGCCGTGAACGCTCGACAGGCGATGTGATGCGTCGTCGCGCCAGGAAAAGCCTGACGGAACAAACACCTCGCTTGCTGCCTGGCCGCCGCGTCACGACGCCACCTCCCGACGAGGAGTGATCGCTGGCGGGGCAAATATCAGCAACGCCGCACTTCCAAGCAACGCTCCGATCAGATATGGCGCCGCCGTTCCTGCCCGATCAAAACTGACCCCCGCCACGACCGGACCGGCGATCATCGTCAGGTTGAGCAGTGCTGCGGTTCCGCCCATCAGGCGCCCCTGATCGGCGGGCGATACCCGCAGCGAGAGCCGGCTGGTCAGCGCCGGGATTGCCAGGCCGCTGCCGAACGCAATCAACCCCACCGAGGGGTAGAGCACCCACGCTGCTGGCGCCAGACCGGTTGCGACCAGGGCGCCTGCCATTACGGTCATTCCAATGCGCGCCATGCGCACATCTCCCAGCCAGCGCTGCATAAGCCCCAGCAGCAACCCCTGGGTGGTCACCGCGCATACGCCCACGAATGCAAAGAACAGCGCATTCTCGAACATGCCCCAGCCGAAGCGCGCGGCGGTAAAGAGCGGAAAGTTGCTATACAGCCCCGAGAACCCCAGATTCAGCAACACCACGACGATCAGCAGACGGCGAACCGCCGCAATCTGCAACAGGGCGATCAGGTTCGCCAGAGGGTTTGCAGTGCGCAGCAATGCGCTCAATCGCCCTTGCTTCGTGTTATCGAGACGAAATGATCGACGGCGTTCGGGCGGCAGCGACTCGGGGAGCATAACGAGGGCAAACAGCGTATTCGCCAGCGCCAGTGCGGAAGCAACCAGCGCCGGGGCGCTCAGATCGGTCAGGCTCAATACACCGCCCAACACCGGACCAACCATCAGCCCCAGCCCAAACGCTGCGCCGACCAACCCCAGACCGCGCGCCCGGCGATCCGGCGTGGTGCTGTCGGTGATGTACGCCTGCGCAATGCTCAGATTGCCGCCGGTGACGCCATCGATCAGCAGCGCCAGCGCCAGCAACGGCAGGCTGTCGGCGACTGCCAGGAGCACGTATGCCAGCGACGTTCCGCTCAGGCAGGCAATCAGCACCGGACGGCGACCAAACCGATCCGACAGACTTCCCAGCATCGGACCGACGAGAAATTGCGCTGCGGCATAAAGCCCGCTCAGAATGCCGACCAGTGTGGCGCCAGGGGCGATGCGCTGCACGTAGAATGGCAACAGCGGCACGATCATCCCGTAGCCGACCAGATCGACAAAGACCGCAAGAAAAAGAATGGCAAGCGTGTTGCGTTTCATGAGACGTTCAGCGACATACTGGCAAAGAATCATAGCGCAAAACCGGCGTTTGACAGATGTGCATAAATGTTCTATGGTGTGTTGACCGGTCAAAAAGGTGAGATGCCGCTGTTGGCGCCTTCCGTGCGAATGATGGTGATGAGACGTGGCAACCGATCACGGGTGACATTGAGTATGACCCGTCGCCGACGAATGAGATGCCACAGAGCGACTTTTCTGTCCTGCGTCGCGCCGTAGCGGTCGATATGCTTGATTCGAGCGGCGTCTACTTCAGCGCAACCGGCGGGCAGGTGTATGTCTCGCCGGATTCAGGTGATTCCTGGAGGTCCATTGTCCGCGATCCGCCGTCGATGCTTCTGGTCGTGGTTCAGACAATCCGATGATTGGAAAGGTGATCTATGGATGCAAACGCTTTTCGCCATCTCTACGAGTACCATTTTGCCGAAAATCGCAACCTTTGGGATGCCTGTGCCACACTCTCCGATAATCAATTCACGCAAGCGATCGCCTACTCGCACGGGTCGGTGCGCAATCAGATCGTTCATCTGATGAGCGTCGATGATACGTGGTTCAGCGGGTTGCGCGGGGTTGAGATTCCAGAGCCGCTCAACCCCGCCGGCTTTCCTGATCGGGCGAGCATTCGCGCGTATTGGAACCGTGTCGAGGGAACGATGCGCGCGTACCTGGCGGAACTGCGTGATGATATGCTCTTCGAGCGACCGCTGGAGGGAGAGGACCGGGATCTGATGGTGTGGCAGGTCCTGATCCACGTGGTCAACCATGGCACGGATCATCGCGCCCAGATCCTCCGAATACTCCACGATTTCGGATTGAAGACCACCTCGCAGGATTATATCTTTTTTGTTTATGACCATCTGTAGAAGGGGCAGGTCTGCGACCGACCCTTGCAACGGTGATGACCACGGCAGGGCAGGTCTGCGACCGGGCCCTTCTATGGATTGCGGTCGATTGCAGTAAGGGTTGCGCCTTCTCCAATAAATATCTGGTATCATGTCCCCATTCCGAGAAATCTTTCACTACACTGGCATTCCCATTCTATGACCATGAACATCGTCTTTCTCTCGCCGCACTTTCCGCCAAACTGGCATCTGTTTTGCGTGCATCTGCGTCGCCTGGGCGCGAATGTCCTTGGCATCGCTGATGAGCCATATGATCTGCTGCCCCCCGAACTGCGCGCGGCGTTGACCGAATATTATCGCGTGTCAGATTTGCACAACTACGACGAGATACTGCGCGCTCTTGGCTATTTCACGCACCGCTACGGCAAAATCCAGCGGATCGACTCGCTGAACGAGTACTGGATTGAAACTGAAGCGCGGTTGCGCACCGATTTCAATATCGAAGGACCGAAAATTGCCGATCTGCCCGGGATCAAGCGCAAATCGGAGATGAAGCGCCTCTTTACCCGGGCACAGGTGGATGTGGCGCGCGGGATTCTGGTCACTTCGCCTGCCCAGGTACGCGCCTTTGCCGCCGAGGTCGGCTACCCGGTCGTCGCCAAACCTGACATCGGCGTTGGCGCCAATCATACGTTTAAGATTACCAATGAGAACGAACTCGATGCATTCCTGGCGCGCCGACCGGAGGGGTTCTTGATCGAGGAATACATCCACGGCGTTATTCAGACCTTCGACGGACTGGCGGACCGAAATGGCGAGCCGGTGTTCTTTACCTCGATGCAGTACAGCGACGGCGTGATGGAGATCGTCGTCAACGACGACGACATCTACTACCTGACCGAGCGCGACATCCCGCCCGACCTCGAGCATGCAGGGCGCCGCCTCCTCGCCATGTTCGATGTGCGCGAACGCTTCTTCCACTTCGAGTTCTTTCGCACTCCCGAAGGGCGGCTGGTGGCGCTCGAAGTCAACATGCGCCCGCCAGGCGGGTTGAGCCTCGATATGTTCAACTATGCCAGCAATATCGATCTGTACTATGAGTGGGCGAATGTGCTGATCAACAACCGTTGCAGCGCTCCGCTGGCGCGACCGTACCACGTCTGCTACGCCGGGCGCAAACCGTTTCGCCCCTATGCCCTGACCCACGAGGAAGTGCTTATGCGCTTCGGTGACCGCATCATTCACCATCAGCCGATGCCGCCGTTGTTTCACCGGGCAATGGGTGCGTATGCGTATCTGATTCGTTCGCCGGATCGTGAGGAAGTAATTGCGATTGCGCGGGAGATTCAACGGTTAATACCGTAGCCCAATCCGTCCATATCGGTCTCGATCAATCCGCATCCGTGCACATAGCGGAGATTGGTGTCACTGGCAACGCTCTCTGGCAAGGTTCGTCATTTCTTCTCGATATAGCGCACCCCTTCGATATTGGCGAAATGAACGTCTTGAGTCCAGAGTTCAGCGTCATATGCGCGCGCCGTGGCAAGAATGACGCTATCCGCCATCGCCAGTTTGTGAGCGCGTGAGAGGAGCGCAGCATTCAACGCGATGTCCTTCGTCAGGTCAACGACCAGACCGGCAGACATCCAGACGATCGCTGCCAGTGCATCTTCTTCGCCGCGCTGTTCAGCGACCCGTTTATATACCTCGTACAGACAGATGGTCGGCACGATAAGCGCATCCGTTGCCCTGATCACCGGCGCAAAAAAGTTCGCATTCGGTCCGTTGCCGAAATATTCCAGCCAGCCTGACGAGTCCACGACATTCAACGGAGTTCATCCTCCTCTTCTCGCTGAATGTCGGTGTCAAGACCTTCAAGGAACCCCTGCGCTTCTTCGATGGGAGGCACAATCACCATGCGAATACTTCGCTTATAGGGAATGAACACGACTTTCTGCCCTGGCTTCAATCCGAACCGTTGCCGCACTTCGAGCGGAATAACAACCTGATACTTGGTTGAGATTGTTGTGGCGTACATTCTTACGATCTCCTTATCCAATGAACGATGTAATACATTATATCCGGCTGAACTCTTCGGTGCAACGTCAATAGTTCTCCACTCTTGCACAAACCGCAATCCTCGGCTACACTACTGCGCGCATCTGTTCGATGGCAGGGTGCTGGCTATGATTCCGCGAGCGCTGACGCTGCAAAACTTCATGTGCTACCGCGAAGGGTTGCCGCCGCTCGTGTTCGACGGCATCTCGATCACGTGTCTGGCAGGCGATAACGGCGCCGGCAAATCGGCGCTGCTCGACGCGATCACCTGGGCGCTGTGGGGCGCGTCGCGCCTGAAGAGCGACGATGACCTGGTGGCGCTCGGCGCCACCGAAATGATGGTGGACCTTGAGTTCACCCTCGATGGGCAGGACTACCGCGTGATCCGTCGCCGCATCCGCGGCAAACGCAGCGGTCAGAGTCAGCTTGATTTTCAGGTGCGCGACGAGAACGGCTGGCGCTCGCTGACCCCCGGCGGCATCCGTGAAACGCAGCAGTTGATCATCCAGACGCTGCGCATGGATTATGAGATCTTCGCCAACTCGGCCTACCTCCGCCAGGGACACGCCGATGAGTTCACCCGCAAAGAACCGGCGAAACGCAAGCAGGTGCTGGCGGATATTCTTGGTCTGAGCGTGTATGAGGACCTTGAGAGCCGGGCGAAAGAGCGCGCCCGCCTAATCGAGGGGCAGATCCGCGGTCTCGAAGGGCAGATCGGCGAACTGCGCCGCCAGGCGGAACGGTGCGACCTGCTGACGGAAGATGTGCGTGTTGCCGAACAGCGTGTCGCCGATGTCACCGAGCGCGTCGCAGCGGCGCGGCTGGCGCTCGAGACAGCGACTGCCAGGGTCCAGGAACTCGAAACGGTGCGCGCCATCCGCAACGACCGCCAGGCGCAGATTCAGCAACGCCGCACCGAACGTGATGCGCAGGCGCAGAGTCTGGAACAGCAGCTGGCAAGGCAAAAGCGCGCTGAGTCCTTGATTGCGCGCCGCACCGAAATTGAAGCAGGCATCCGCGCCCTGCGCGCCGCTGAAGCGGAGCGTGACCGCCTCGGCGCCCTGCGCGACGAGTACGACCAACTCCAGGCGCGCCGCGCCACGCTCGTGCAGGCGATTTCCAGCGTTGAACACACCCTCCGCGCCGACGTGCGCGTTGCCGAAACTCAGGTGCAGACACTGCGCGAACGCGCTGCCCGCCGTCCCAGGCTGGTTGCAGACCTGGAGCGCCTGTCGGCGCACCTGGCGGGTCAGGCGCCGATTGCAGAAGAGTTGTCCGCTTTGCGTACCCGCCGCGCCGACCTGACCGACCGCCTCCGCCGCGTCAACGAACTGTTGCGCCGCCGCACGACGCTCGAAGGCGACATCAAACTGAAACACGACTCGCTGGTCGCCACCCGCGAAGAGCAGAAGCGTATTTTGCGCACCCTGGCGGATCAACTGAAACACGAAGCGCAGTGGCATGACGATCTTGCTGCGGCGCTTGCAGAACGTGACCGGCTCGAGGCGACTGCTGCCCGTCTTGAAGCGCTCCGCAACGATGAGCGCACCCTTGCCGAGCAGATCGGCGCAATGCGCGCCCAATGCGAGACCGTTCAGCGGCAGGGTGAACAGATCAACGACAAACTGCGTTTGCTCGGTCCTGATGTGACGGTGTGCCCGCTCTGCAAAAGCGAACTTGGGCACGACGGCATTGCCCACATCCAGGCGGAGTATGAGCGTGAACGCCAGGCGCTGCGCCAGCAGTACGCCATTGCAAAACGTGACGCCGAACAACTCGAAACGCAGCTCAAACGCCTGCGCGGCGACATTCGCGCCGCAGAAAAGCGCCTTGCCGCGCTCCCCGCTCTCCAGGGAAGCATTGCGCGCCTGGAAAACGACCTCGCCAGATGCGACACGCTCCGCCAGCAACAGATCGAGGCGCAGCGCTTGCACGACGATGTGGCGCTGCGCCTGATGAAGAACGATTACGAAACGGCGGCGCGCGAGGAGTTGAAGCGCATCGATGCCGAGATCACCGCGCTTGGCGCGGTCGAGACGCTCGATCGCGAGATTGCCGCCGTCGAACGGCAGGTTGCCAGTCTCGAGGATCGCAGCCGTGAACAGGCGACGCTCCAGGCGCAGATTGATGCGCTACGTCGTGAGATCCGGCAGATTGATGATGAAGACCCGGCGTTGCACGAACAAGAGCAGATTGTCGCGGCATTGACCAGGCGCCTGGCGCAGGACGATTTTGCGCACGACGAGCGCGCGGCGCTTGCCGCGCTCGATGAGCAGATCGCGGCATTGGGGTACAGCCGCGAGCGGTACGATCAGGCGCGGGCTGAAGCGCAGGCGTTGAGTCATTGGAAAGACGACCTGGCGCGCCTGCAACGCGCCGAAGAGTGGCTTGCCGAGCATGAAGGCGACATCGCGCGCGCGGCGGAGCGCCTGCGGCAGATCGACGCACAGATCGCCGCTGACGAAGCAGAGGTGCAGCGCCTCAACGAACGGCTGCGCGACCTGGCGCCCGCCGCGCGCGCGCGCGACGAAGCCGACGCCAGATTTAACGAACTCCACCACGAACTGCTGGCGCGTCAGAAAGACCTTGGCGAACGTCAGGCGGACCTGCGTCGCGCCCAGGAAGCTGCGCGCAGCCTCGCCGACGCGGAAGCGCGTCGCCTGGCGCTTCTTGAACGCAAGAGCCTGTTCGATGAACTGACCCTGGCGTTCGGGAAAAAAGGCATCCAGGCGATGCTGATCGAAACTGCCCTCCCCGAACTTGAGCGCGAAGCCAACCGCCTGCTCAGTCGAATGACCGACAATCAGATGCATTTGACCTTCGAGACGCAGCGTGACACCAAGAAGGGCGATGTCGCCGAAACGCTGGATATCAAGATTGCCGACGCGCTTGGCACGCGCGTCTACGATGCCTATAGCGGCGGTGAGGCGTTCCGCCTCGACTTCGCCATCCGAATCGCGCTCTCGAAACTACTGGCGCGTCGCGCTGGCGCGCGCCTCGAAACCCTGATCATCGACGAGGGGTTCGGCTCACAGGACGCGCGCGGGCGTGAACGCCTGGTCGAGGCGATCATCTCGGTCCAGCACGACTTCCGCTGCGTGCTGGTGATTACCCATATTCAGGAATTGAAGGATATGTTTCCGGTGCAGATCGAAATCGTCAAAACATCCAACGGCAGTATCTGGACGATTGCGTAGAATCGCATGCGCCGGAACGTGTACGTGGAAGAGTGTCGATAGCGCCCATGGCAGTGTCAGCTCGTTTGGAACGGAAGAACCTGATTGTCATCAATCAAGAGGGACCGATGAGTCATACTGGCTTTTCCGATCTGTTGCCGGATTTCGTCTTTGTGCCGTCGCAATCGTTCGTCATGGGCACTCCCGAACATGAACTCGGAACGCTGGCAAAAACCTTTGGCGGCACACGCGAATCGTACCGCGAGGAGTCGCCACAGCACACGCTGATCCTTCCGCCGTTCGCTATTGCGCGCACACCGGTGACCAATGCACTCTTCGCTGCATATGTCGCCAATACAGGCGCTCGCTCGCTGCTTATCTGGCGTGGCGCGACGCCTCCTGTTGAACTGTGCGATTGTCCGGCGACCGACGTGAGTTGGGAGGAGGCGCAGCGGTTTTGCCGCTGGCTGAGCGCAAAGACAGGAGTGCCGTATCGGCTGCCGACCGAGGCGGAATGGGAGTATGCCGCGCGCGGTGGCGATGGACGGCGCTTCCCCTGGGGCGATGGCTGGGACCCGGCGCGCGCCAACACCCGCGATGGCGGCAGCGGCAGGGTGATGCCGGTTGGAGTGAATCTGTCCGGCGCCAGTCCGTTCGGTTGCCTCGATATGGCAGGCAACGTCTGGGAATGGACTGCATCGCTCGATGCACCGTACCCCTATCGCCCCGATGATGGACGTGAAGACCCTCGTGCTCCCGGCAGACGCATCCTGCGCGGCGGTTCGTTCGCCAACCCGCGCGGTTTTGCCCGCTGCGCCTGTCGCTTTCGCCTTGCGCCGACGGTGTGCAATGAGTTCCTTGGGTTTCGACTGGCATTTAGCGTGGTCTGATATGAAACGCTCGACCATCAACGCCATCCTGCGCGCCGCCGATGCGTTCATCCGTGAACGCGGCTTCTACCTGCCGCCATTTGCGTCCTGGATGCCGGAAGAGTGGCGCACGCGCGGACCCGAATGCGCCGAGATCGTTGAGAACGGTCTCGGTTGGGATGTCACCGATTTCGGAACCGACGACTTCGCGCACACAGGACTGACCCTGTTCACCCTCCGCAATGGCAATCCCCGCAATCCTGCCCGGAAACCGTATGCCGAAAAACTCCTGATCGTCGAAGATGGACAGATCACCCCGTTCCATTTCCACTGGCGAAAAACCGAAGACATCATCAACCGCGGCGGCGGCGCGCTCGCCGTTCAACTGTACGCTTCTACCCCCGACGAACAGCTCGATGAGGCGCAGACCATCGACGTTTCCCTCGATGGCGTTCGCTGCACCGTCGCTGCGGGCAGCATTGTGAGGCTTCGCCCCGGTGAAAGCATCACACTCCCGCCACGACTGTACCATGCCTTCTGGGGAGAAGGAGAGCGCGTTCTGGTTGGCGAAGTGTCTTCGCTCAACGACGATGCCGCCGATAATCGCTTTCTCCAACCGATCGGGCGGTTTCCGATCATCGACGAGGATGAGCCGCCGCTCTACTTGCTCTGCACCGACTACAAGCGATTCTATGCTGCGTTTGACGAACGCCTGAGAAACCTTGACCATCCCTCATAAGCGTGTTACAGTAAACTGATACCTATGACAGTGTGTCATACACGATGGCAACAGTCACATTGCATCCCGGTAAAGAACGACCTGTGGTTCACCATCACCCATGGGTGTTTTCTGGAGCGATTGCACGCATTCAGGGACCGTTCCCTGAGCGCGGTGAAGTGGTCGATGTGCAGGCCGCCAGCGGCGAGTGGCTGGCACGCGGCTGCTGGAGCGACGGATCGCAGATCCGCATCCGCCTGTTTACGTGGAACCCGAACGAACCGCTTGACGATGTGCTGATCCGTCGCCGTATCGAACGAGCCATCGATGGTCGCCGCAGACTTGGCATGCTCACCGAAGACGGTGCGTGCCGCCTGGTCTACGCCGAGTCCGATGGCATCCCCGGATTGATTGTTGACCACTATGCCGGGTTTCTGTCAGTGCAACTGCTGACGCAGTCCATGGCGCAGCGCAGCGCGGCGATCACCCGCATTCTGGCGGAGACGCTGGCGCCACGCGGCATCTACGAGCGCAGCGATGCCGAGGTCCGTGACAGGGAAGGTCTTCCGCCCGCATCGGGCGCGCTGTGGGGCGCAACGCCGCCAGGGCGCGTGCGGGTGCGATTCCCCGGCGATCTCTGGCTTCCGGTCGATCTGTGCAGCGGGCAAAAAACCGGCGCCTATCTCGACCAGGCGTTCAACCGGTTGCGCGTCGCCGCCTATTGTGCCGGCGCGGAGATGCTGGACTGCTTCTGCTACACCGGCGGCTTTACCATTGCTGCAGCGCGCTCCGGCGCCCGCCGCGCAACGGCTGTCGATACGAGCGAGACTGCGCTGAACATGCTGCGCGATGGCCTTACGCTCAACGCCATCACCATGCCGGTCGAAACGGTGGCTGCGGATGTGTTCCAACTGCTGCGACGCTACCGTGAGGAGCAGCGGCGCTTCGATGTGATTGTGCTCGACCCGCCCAAGTTCGCCCATTCGCAAGCGCAGGTCGAGCGGGCAACCCGCGGCTACAAAGATATCAATCTGCTGGCAATCCAATTGCTGCGCCCCGGCGGGATTCTGGCAACGTTCTCCTGTTCCGGTCTGGTGTCGAGCGATCTGTTCCAGAAGATCGTCTTCGGCGCGGCGCTCGATGCGCGCCGTGAGGTGCAGATTATCGAGCGCCTGGCGCAAAGCCCCGATCATCCGGTGTTGCTGACATTTCCCGAAGGAGAGTACCTGAAAGGTCTGATCTGTCGTGTGTGGTAGATCGCCATGAGTTACAATATTATCGAAGACGGTCATATTTCGAGTCCGGCAGGATTCCGCGCCACCGGCGTCTCCTGCGGGCTGAAGGAAATTCGCGCGCGCGATCTGGCCATCGTCTATTCGCAGTCGCCCTGCCGTGTCGGGGCGCTCTTTACAACCAACCTGATCGTTGCCGCGCCGATCTTTTTCAACCAGGCGATCCTGGCGCGTAGCCGCGACAACATTCGCGCCATCGTCATCAATGCCGGCCACGCCAATGCCGGTACAGGCCGGCCGGGGCTGGCGACGGTGGTGGAGTGCGCCAAGATCGCTGCGGATGAACTCGAAGTGCCGCGTGACAGTGTGCTGATGCTTTCGACGGGGCAGATCGGCGTCATGCCGCCGCTCGACCGCATGCGAGAAGGAATCCGACGCGCCGCGTCCGAACTTGACAGCAATGGGGGACGCCGCGCCGCACTTGCTATTCTGACAAGCGATACGCGCCCGAAAGAACGCGCTTTCCGCGTGTCGCTCCGTGAAGGGCGAACGGTGACGCTGGCGGGCATGGCGAAAGGCGCACATATGGTCAGCCCGAACCTTGCCACACTGCTCTGCGTGATCACCACCGATGCGCCGATCGAGTCGCGCTTGCTGATGCGTGCGCTCGACCAGAGCGTGAGCCGTTCGTTCGGAAGACTGCACATCGACGGCGATATGAGCCCGAATGACGCGGTGTTGGTGCTGGCAAACGGCGCTGCTGGAGGACCTCCCATCGTCGATGGATCGCGCGAACTCGGCGTCTGGCAGCAGGCGCTCGACGCGCTGTGCCACGACCTGGCGCAGCAGGTGTTGCGCGATGCGGCTTTGGGCGGCAAACATATCTTCATTACGGTGCGTGGCGCTTCCACAGATGCGGCTGCCTCGCAGGTCGCGCGCGCGGTGGCGCGGTCGATGGCGGTGCGCCACATGTGCGCGCGCAATCTGCCCGATTGGGGCGGGATGCTCGTCGCGGTCGGCGCAAGCGGGGTGGATCTGCGCCCCGATCTGCTCGAGTTGCGCATTGGCGCCGTGACGGTGATGGATGATGGCGTGCCCGCACGTTTCGATCAAACGGCGCTGGTTCAGGCGTTATCTGGACCAGAAGTAGAGTTGTTGATTGACCTGCATACAGGCGCCGGTACGGCTACGGTATGGACGTGTACGGCCGGTGTGGAGCCATAAACCTATGAAATTACCCCTCTTCCCGCTGCATACGGTGCTGTTTCCGGGCGTACCGATCTCGCTCCATATTTTCGAGGAACGGTACCGCCTGATGATCGGTCAGTGTCTGGCGCAGCAACAACCGTTCGGGGTTGTGCTCCTCCGCTCCGGCAGCGAAGTCAGCCCCGACGACCCGTTCATTCGCAGTTTGCGCCGCCAGCTCGATGTGGACGATGACGATCCCGTGCGCGAGGCGGTTGTGCCATTCGAGATTGGCACCATTGCGCGCATTACCGAAAGTCAGCAGTTCGACGATGGGCGCTACCTGCTGATCGCAGTGGGACAACGCCGCTTCCGCGTGCAGTATATCATTCAACATCAGCCGTACATCATTGCCTCGGTCACACAACTGGCAGAGGACACGTCAACCCTTTCGAGCGCAGAAATCACTAAAGTGCGCCAGACATATGAACGGTACTGGGCGACGATGACGCGCGTCACCGGGAGAGAGTACGAGTACGAGGAATTGCCCGTCGATGCCGTCGAACTCTCCTACTGGCTGGCGCATCGCTTACATGTGGACAATCAGCGGAAGCAGCGCTGGCTCGAAAGCGACGTTGCTACGCGCCTGCGCGAAGCGACCGGCATGCTCAATGTGGAGATTGCCATACTCCCGCGCACCGGTTATCAACGCGCCAGCGATGTCTGGCCCTGGTCGTGGAACTAACCTGCCAGCATTCGAGCCATGATTGTTGCAGCCTGCATGGTCACTCTGCGTTTGCCCGGCATTCGCTCGTTGAAGGAGAAACGGAGCATCGTGAAATCGTTGCTGAGCCGGATGCGCAACCGCTTCAACGTTTCGGTCACTGAAGTCGATGCGCACGACAATCATGGGCGCGCCGTCATCGGCATCGCCTGCGTGTCGGGATCGGGCGATTATGTCGAAGGGCAGATCCAGGCGGTGCTGCGCTGGATCGAGGAAGAACGTCCCGACCTCGAAATTCTCGCTGCCGACATTGAACTGCTGTGAGTGCTGGCATGGAAGAGGCGCTCCCCTACCCATTCCTGGCGATTGTCGGTCAGGCGGAGTTGAAGACAGCGCTTGTGCTGGCGTTGATCAACCCGCAGGTCGGCGGCGTGCTTCTGATTGGTCCCTACGGCGTCGGTAAAACGACCGCTGTGCGTGGGTTGCTCGACGTGATGCCGCTGGTTGAGGTTGAAGAAACCGATGAGGCGGGCAATCCGGTCAAACGCCGTCGTCCGATGCGCATCATCGAACTGCCGCTCAACGCTCGCATGGAAGACGTGGTTGGCGGCATCAATGAGCGCGTGGCGCTCGAACAGCAACGGGTGATGCTCGAAGAAGGCGTTCTGGCGCGCGCGCATCGCAATGTGCTCTACATCGACGAAGTCAACCTGCTCGATGCGCGGGTTGTTGATGCCATTCTCGACGCTGCGGCGCAGGGGCGCACCTTTGTGCGTCGCGGACCGATGACGCGGCTCTATCCATCGCAATTCGTGCTGATCGGTTCGATGAATCCGCAAGAAGGGACGCTACGCCCGCAAATCCTTGATCGTTTTGGATTGCGGGTATGGGTGGCGCCGTTGATGGATCGCGATCAGCGACTGGAGATCTACCGGCGCGCGCGTCGCTTCCGCGAACACCCGGAAGCATTTCGCGCCGGCTATGCTGATGAAACCAGCAAACTCAAGCAAGAGATCGCCGCAGCACGCGAGATTCTGCCCCAGGTGACGATCGACCCGGCAGCCGAACAGTTCGCCATCGACTGCATCCAGCGCCTCGCCATTCCTTCGCATCGCGCCGAGATCGCGCTCTTCGAAGCCGCGCGCGCGCGCGCCGCCGCTGATTTTCGCCTGATCGCCACGATTGACGACATCCGGCGCGTGGCCATCCTGGCGCTCCGGCAACGACGCAGTGTGCAGATCGATGAATATGCCGCTGCAATCGCACTTGAAGATGCCGCTATCGAGCGTGTGATGAACAGCAACGGCGCTGTTTCGCCCCGGCGACGGCACTCGCGCAAAAAAACGTCTTCCGACCGCGCTGAAAGCGTCACCCTGCCCATGCCAGCAGATGCTGCCTATCAGGATCGCTTGTCAGATACGTGAGCATTTGATCGGGAACGTCGCGCAGACGCCAGATCAAGCGCTGCGCCACCTGATGATCGAAGGCGATCTGCGCATTTCGCAGCACATCCTCCGGGTCGAACAGCCCACGTCCTCTGGCATCGAAACTGTTGGCGACGTAGCGCATGACATCCTGGCGTAGACGAGGCGTCAGCGACATGCCTGCGCGCCTGAGCGCAACAGCCAGCGGCTCGGAACATTCCATGCGGTTCCACTGTGTCGAACCAATGATCTGAAACAGATGCTCACGGGCTGCAGCAGCATCACGCCGGCCAGCGCGCAGCCATAGGCGCTGCACTCCGACCGGCGCCGGCGCCGGCGCATGTGACACAGAATGGCTGACCTGCCCGGCGCGGAAGGCAATGATGCCGGCGCGACGCAGCACATCGCCGCTCAGCACACCCACGCCCTTGACCGTATTGATAGTTGCTGTAATCGAGACGTTCGAGGGCACAATCGGGCGCTCATCGTCGGGAATGCCAGGGAGACTCAGGCGCGTGCGACCTTCCTCATCAACGCTCAGCAGTGTTGTGAAATAGTAGTTCACCTCGGCCGGATGCATGCCATCGAAGCACACGACGAACACTTTGCCGGCGCTGCCCGGATCCGCCGCCTCCTGCAACAGTTCGAGGAAGCGCAACGAGGTAAAATGATCGAACAACGAGCGAAACGAGCGCTCATCACCGGTTGCCTCGAGCCAGGAGGCATTACCGTTGATCAGCGCATACTGCGGGCTGTCATGGCCAAGGAGCGTCTCGGCGAACAATGTCACCAATTCGGTCTTGCCGGCGCCCTCGATACCGGTCAGCACCACGAACGGATTGGTTTTCAGCGACACATAGTACGCAACGATCAGCGTGCGGGAGAATGGCAGTCCAGCAGTGCGCGCAAGCGCCACCATGCGCTGGATCAACTCCTGCTCACCAAATGCGGCATCCCAGTTATCGCGGCTGCTCAGACGCAACAACGGCGGTCGCGGACCATACCGGGTCGCCTTCCGCAGGCCCTCGCTGGCCACTCCCCCGGCAACGGCGCCGGCGGGATTCGGAAAGTGCAGCATACACCACCTTCAGATTTCGCTAATGTGCGGTGCGTCCGTAGCGGATTTCAGAAGAGTCTCCGACATTGAGTTCACGGAAATCACCCAGCACAACCGCGTGATCGCCGATCAGACTCGATTGCAGCGTGGCGGAGACGATCTGCGCATCGCGATTGATAATAGAGTCGCGAATGATCGAGTCCTTGACGACCGCTCCCGCCGCTATCGAGACATATGGACCGATGATCGAATTGATCACCTGCGCCGTATCGTCGATATAGACGGGCGGAATAATGATCGAACCATTCAATCGAGCGGGATCGACATGATCTCGCCCGTGATTAAGCAGGTACCGATTCGTTTGCAACACCGTTTCCGGTTTCCCGCAGTCTTCCCAGACATCGACCGTCGGCGCGGTGAAGCGGGCGCCATTCTCAACCATCAACTGAAGGGCGTCGGTCAGGAAGTACTCGCCTTTTGTCTGAATGTTGCGGAGCATGAGCACTTCAATCGCGCGCATCAGCCACTGGATATCGCGCAGATAGTACAGACCGATCATTGCCAGTTTCGAGTCATCGGTGGCCGGTTTTTCCACGAGCCTGGTAATGAACCCATCCTGGGTGAACGCCACCCCGAAGCGGCGCGGATCGTCCACTTCCTTACAGAAGATGGCGCCATCGATATCCTGTTCGGTCAGATGGCTCAAGTCCGCCTCGAAAATCGTATCCACGAACAGGATGAGCGTGGGACCATCAACGACTTCGCGCGCCAGGTAGACGGCGTGCGCCTGACCTTTCAGTTCGGTTTGTTCGATGAACCGCGCCGGGATTTTGTAGTGCGACGTGACATAGTCGGCGATTTGATTGCCCAGATACCCGGTGATGAAGATCATCTCGTCAATCGAAAAGCGCGTCAACGTATCGAGGATATGTCCGAGGACGGGCTTTCCGGCGACCGACACCAGTGGCTTGGGTTTGCTGTACGTATGCGGACGCAGGCGTGTGCCAAGCCCGGCGGTGGGAATAATGACTTTCATAGATGTCCTGTTCCTGGCGCTCTTGAGTCAGTTTTGACCGCTGCGCGAGGCGCAACCGCAGCCGCCGCCACAACACGCGCTGGTTGGCGGGTCGCCCGAGCGCCTCGATGCTGCATCCGTTCTAAGGGCGATAACGGAGATTGTGCGCCGTACCTGAGGACTGCCACACACGGGACAGTCGAGGATCTCGTCGGCGCGATGGAATGGTCGCAGCGCATCGAAGACGTGCGCGCAATCACTGCACTGATACTCGTAGAGCGGCATAGGACGTGTTGCGTTCAAGCGGAAACCATATACGTTGATTATAGCACGATTGTCGAACCATTGGAACAGCGGCAACCCCAGGCGGGGACGGTGGTGTAGCGCAGCGCGCGCAACGGTTCGCGTATCGTCCTGAACCGCAGCCCGAAACCTGTGACCTGTGCATGGCGCCGTCGGCGTGGTTGCCAGCCGTTGCGCATCGGGTGAAGGTGAGAAACGTTCAGCGTCAACGAATGGCGTGCGACAGATGAGCCTGGGGGCACGCCATCCGCGAAAGGCGCATCAGCCGTCTGGTCATGGCAAGAGCGAAGGGTGCATCACTGTGTGCGGGATGGATGAACGAAAGGAAGAGGAGTCGCGCGCCAGAAAACTCAACAACAGCATATTGAACTGATCCGGCTCGTCGAGAAACGGGAAGTGGCGACTCTTTGGCATCACCACAACCTGCGCCAGTGGCACGTGATGGAACAGATCCGCCTGATTGGGATTGACGATTTCATCACGCCCGCCGTGGACAATCAATGCCGGAACTTGCAGACGTGACAGTTCCGGGCGCAGATCGGTGTACAACATCGAAGCAACGGAACGTTGCAGCGTTCCCGCAGAAGATTTCAGACTGTCATCGAGGATCTCGTGCACCGAGGGGTCGTTGGTTTCGCCCAGAAAATGGCGGAATAGCAGGCGGCGCAGCCAAGGTGTACTGGCAAATACATTGGCGATCGGGCGATGATAGGTCAATTTAAGGAACCATGAGAGCGAGTTGCCGACAATCGGCGCTCCTACCGT
This sequence comes from Roseiflexus sp., assembly GCF_057785375.1. NCBI lineage: Bacteria > Bacillati > Chloroflexota > Chloroflexia > Chloroflexales > Roseiflexaceae > Roseiflexus > Roseiflexus sp. Next base: position 127,982 of record NZ_JBYNRX010000003.1, on the reverse strand, counting down.
CACGACTTTGGCAATGCGGGTGGGGTAATCGAGCGCTGTTTTGAGCGCCACCATGCCACCCATCGAATGGCCTACCAGCAAAACTTTATCGATCCCTAACGCATCGAGGAAGCGGATAACCTGATGGCTATAGTTGTGAATACTTTCCGACGGGCTTTTGTGGCGCGACTCGCCGAAACCCCAAAAATCGAACGAGTACGCACGGTACTTCTTCTTCACCTCTTCGATCGTCGGGTACCAGTAGCGCCAGCTCCCCATCCAGCCGTGCAGAAAGAGGACCGGACGACCACGCCCAAACACTTCGTAGTGTACCGTCTGGTTGTCAATGACAATGATGCTCATAGGTATATCGTACCATCTTCTGAACGCCTGATCATCAGGAATCCAGTCCTATATCGAGAGAACATCTGTTACGCGCCGCGCATAGTGACGGTATCGGTCAAACGGGTGCGCACCAGCGTCAGATGCTGTTCGCGCTCGCTTAACGACCGCCGCAGCCGGTGCTGCAGCGTGGCGATATCTTCCGAGATAGCGCGCAGTTGTTGCATCTCGCGCTCGAGATCATCGAGCAACTGGCTGGCTTGCAACGCTGCCATCGCGTTTGCGCGGTCACGCGACAGCGCCCACAGGCGATCCTGGATTGCCGCCAGCAACCCCATCAGATTTGCCCAGGCTTCGTTATCCTGGCGATCACGCGCCTGCAAACCGTGCTGTCGCCCATTGAGCCAGGACTGAATCTGCTCCTGGAGGTCGCTCAGCCGCAACTCCAGTTGATCGATGGTGGCCAGCAGATCCGGCGACGTTCGGGCGATGCCGCCGTTCTGCGCCAGCGCCTCGAGGCGTCCCTGCAGCGTCGAGAGGGATGCGCCGAGTTGCGCCTGGCGCATGGCGACTGCTTCCTGTTCGTTGAGCAGGTCGAGTAGCATCTCACGCAGTTGGGCGGTCTCACTGGCGACCCGCGCCGATTGCTGATGGAGCAGATGCGGCACGAACCAGAGCAGCAGCGCAAGCAGTGCCAGCACCATAATGCCAAGCGCAACGAAGAGAACAGACATACCATACACCCCCTTGTTCACTCCTGCCATTCATTATACGAGGATGCGATTACCAGGGTCAACGGTTCCTGGCTTCGCAGGATGACATGTGGATTACACCGGCTTTGACAACTTCTGTTTCGACTTCTATAATGCCACTCGCCACACGGTTCACAGAACAGCGACAGATAAGAATGCACAGAACAGACACGAAGATGCTCAGTCGTATTCAGCGTATCATCCGGCTGATAGCGATCCTCACTGCCAGCGCAGTCCTCGTTGCCTGTAGTGTTGGATCCAATACGTCCCTCTATGTGCCCGATCTTTTGGATCGCCCGCAGGAGTTTAACGGCAAAGACATTACCGTATCCGGCGCGTATCTGGATCGCGATGGACGCCAGGTGTTGGCGCTCGGCGTCAGCACCCTCGATAATGGTCTGGACGCACAACCGCTCGGCGAGACGATCTGGCTCGAAGGATTCCCGCGCGAAGCCACGACCGAACTCCACCGTCCTGGCGATGCCGTCTATGGGTTTGTGCGCGTGCAGGGGCGGTTTGAAACCGGCGGTCCATTCGGCGTTGACAATGCTTACCGGCATCGAATCATCGTGGCATCCGCCGAACCGATTGAACGGGTACGCCGTCAGGAATATCGGATCGAGAACCGTCCGCTTGGCGAAGGCAAAGTCAGTCTGTTCGATCTCGTCGCCGATCCAGCGCGGTATAACGGTCAGACCGTTACGACCCAGGGATACTATTTCTGGAACTCGCTGATCTATGTGCTTGCGGAAGGGGTTTCGACAGAAGAAGACGGGAGTAGCCCACAACCGATTGGCAAAATGGTCTGGATGGAAGGATTTCCGCCAAGCGTCTCTGGTGAACTGAACGTGGGACCGAACAATAGTTTCGTCTGGGGGCGCGTTGAAGTGACAGGTCTCTTCCAGGGCGGAGGGAATTTTGGTAAAGACGGCGCCTACCCGGCGCAGTTGCTGCTCGACCCCAATAACCCGGCAAGTGCGCGTCCGCTCGACCCAAAGAAATAAAAAGAAATAAGACGATACGAGACTGCGGTGTATTACTTCGTCGAGCGCATGACCGAAGACGATATCGATCAGGTGCAGATGATCGAGCGCGCCAGCTTCAGCACGCTCTGGTCGGTCAACACCTACCGCCACGAATTGCGTTCACCGGCAACGAGCCGATATATCGTCGCTCGCGCGTCGCCGACACCTCCGCCGCCGCGCGCGGAACGTCCCTCTTTCCGACGCGGGCTGCTCGCGCATCTGCTCTCGGGGTTTTTTGGCCAACCACCATCTCACACCCATGATTTTCCGATCGTTGGCTACGGTGGCGTCTGGCTCAGCGTCGATGAAGGGCATATTACGACGATCGCCGTAGCGCCAGCCTATCGTGGGCATGGGATCGGGGAACTGCTGCTCAACGGGTTGATCGATCAGGCGCTCGAACTGAATGCCGACGTGCTGACGCTCGAGGTGCGCATCAGCAATATCGTCGCTCAACAGTTGTACCTGAAGTATGGCTTTCGCCCTGCCGGAACGCGCCCTCGCTATTATACAGACAATGGCGAGGACGCGCTGATTATGTGGACGGATCCGATCCGCAGCCCTGCGTATCAGGAGAAGCTACGGCAACTCCGTGAGCGATTGTTTGCCCGGTTACGCGAGGAGGCGAATGAATCAGGACCGCTGCACAACGATCTCCGCCTCGAAATGGAGTAATACCTCTGTCTACACTTCCATCACGACCGGCAGCACCATTGGGCGGCGACGAGTCTGCCCGTAGAGATAGTCGCTCACCACATCCTTGATCTTGCGATTGACGAAGGCGCTGTCCATCTCTGTCTTGCCGCCGCCATTGCGCCTGGACAACGCATCCCGCACGATGTTCTTGGTCGACTCGATCAGATCGTCGGACTGACGCATATAGACGAACCCGCGCGAGACGACGTCCGGTCCTGCCACCAGTTCGCCTGTTGTCCGGTCGATGCTGACGACCACCATCAGAATGCCGTCGCGCGCCAGGAGTTGTCGGTCGCGCACGACCACCTGCCCCACATCGCCAACCGTTGTTCCGTCCACATAGACGTATCCCACGGGGACTTTGCCTGTTGTCCGCGCATAGTTGCGGCTGAATTCCATGACCGCGCCGTTTTCCGGGATGATCACATTTGAGTCGGAGAACAACCCGCCCATGCCAAGCGCAAGTTTCCGGTAGAGCATCATATGGCGATAATCGCCGTGAAACGGCACGACAAACTCCGGGCGCAGAATGGCAAGCGCCATCTTGAGCTCTTCCTGTGCAGCGTGACCTGAGACGTGCACCGCAAGCCCCGACGGGTTGTCGCTATAGATGACCTCCGCCCCCAGGCGAAACAGGTTGTTGATCACCCGATTGACCGACACCTCATTGCCGGGGATGGGGGTTGCCGACACCACGACCGTATCGCCTTCTTTGATCTTAACGTGCGGATAATCGCGGTTTGCCATGCGCGCCAGCGCCGACATTGGCTCTCCCTGGCTGCCGGTGCAGATGACCGCCACCTGATCATCGGTGAGACCGGCCGCCTCCTGCGGACGGATCAGCGTCCCCTGTTGTGCGCGCAGATACCCGAGTTCGAGTGCGATGCGCGTTGTATTCTCCATGCTGCGTCCGGCGACGACAACTTTGCGCCCATATGCTTCTGCCGAGTCGATCACCTGTTGCACCCGCGATACGTTCGAGGCGAAGGTTGCAACGATAATTCGCCCGGGTGCGGTTGCGAAGATCGAGTCGAACGCCTCGCCGACGACCTGTTCGCTCGGCGTGTATCCCTTCGACTCGACGCGCACGCAGTCGGTGATCAGCAACAACGGCGATCGCCGCCCCAACTCCGAGAGTTTGATCAGATCGGTTGGCCGTCCATCGACCGGCGTATGGTCGAACTTCCAGTCGGTCAGGTAAATTGCCAGTCCGACAGGCGTATCGATGGCCAGACCGACCGTATCCGGGATCGAATGCGCCACGCTAAACGGTTCGATAGAGAAGGAACCGACAGTAAATGGCTCGCCTGCCTGCATTTTTATCAGCCTGGCGTGATCGAGCAGGCGATGTTCCTTGAGTTTGCCCGTCAGCATGCCCAGGGTCAGCGGCGTACCATAGATCGGCGGAAAATCGAGTTCCGGCACCAGGTAGGGCACTGCGCCCATGTGATCTTCGTGCCCGTGGGTCAGCACAATGGCCTTGATTTTGTCCTTCTGGTCACGCAAATAGGTGATGTCCGGCAGCACCAGATCGATGCCGAGCATGTCGGCTTCCGGGAACATCACCCCACAATCGAGCACCAGAATCTCATCGTTTTGTTCCAACACCCACATGTTGCGGCCCACTTCACCGGCGCCGCCGAGCGGAATTGCACGTAATCTGTTTTTTGCCATAGGTGCATATGAGGCGACAACGCTTCGGTTGTTCCCGCCTCGCTCCTTTCCTTTCCGGCTGCTCCTGGAGCAGCCCCACTACAATGCAATCGACTATTGCACAGGCCGAAGCTCTCAGCCTGTTATGCCCCTGATAATGCCGGCTGCGCATCGTTCAAGCCGGCGTGCGCGCGGATTTCGCGCAACAGATCATCACGGTTTTCAACACCGGAGTAAATCGGCAAACGCCCGGCGCCGCATGCCTGCCGATGCAGCCAGCGCACTAGCGGATTGCGAATCCGAATCGATGGATCATCACGCAACGTCACCTCATCGAGAGGATCATCTGCATCGTCATTGCAGCGCCGAATGCCAACCACACTGCTCCATGGGCAGGTGAGCGCAATACCAAACGACGTAAAGCGCAACCCGGCGTCGGTCGGCGTATACTGCGCGCCCAACTCCTCGAGGATGCTCCACGCCACCAGTGGCGTCGCTACCAGCAACACGACCATGAGCAATGCGGGGATCATCTGACCAAGCGACAGCCCGCGGTCAAGGTTTTCGCGCAATGCCTGAAGCAATCCAGTAGAAGGATCACTACTGGTTGCAATCGAGATGCGCAGCGTCCACAGTGCAAACACCCAGATCAGCAGCGCGCCGATCAACAGCGCCATGGCGCTGCGCCGTGCAGACGGAGAGAGACGATACGTCGTCATGGGCAATCAGAACAATGACAGTTGTTGAACTTCGGGTTCATCCGGCTTGTCAGGAGCGACAGCCGGCTGAGCGCTCTGTGCTTCCGCCTGCGCAATGAATTCTGGCAATCGCCGAAAATCGGCTTCGATCAAGGCCCGATACTGCGGTTGATGAAGCGCCGCAGCCGGATGCATCATTGGAATGATCATGCGCCCGCCGATCCAGCGCGGCTGACCGTGAATGCGGGAGATTTTTTCGCCGGGGAACCAGCGCGCCATCGAGAAGCGCCCGAGGGTCACAATGACCAACGGGTTCAATGCTGCAATCTGCCGATCGAGAAACTGGCTGCATGCGGCGATTTCGTCCGGCTGCGGGTCGCGATTATCCGGTGGCCGATGTTTGATGACATTGGCGATGAAGACTTCACTGCGCCGTAGACCGGCAAGCCCAAGCAACTCTTCGAGAAACTGCCCGGCAGCGCCAACGAACGGCCGTCCCTGGCGATCTTCGTGGAAGCCGGGCGCTTCGCCGATGAACATAACTTTTGCGTCTGCTGGTCCTTCGCCTGGAACGGCTCTCATCGCCGACTGATGCAGCCGGCATGCGGTGCATGCGCGCACTTCGTCGGCAATTTGCTGAAGCATGTTGGCTGCGCTCAACGCTGCATTCCTCGATGGTTATGAACTTTCTTTGTTTATTATACCATCTTCGCTGCGCAATGCAGAGTCAGCCATCTGCTCTCCTGGTAGAGCGCTATTGTGATTCGATCCGGTCTCGGTATGCGTAGGCGGGACTGATGAGGGATCAAGACCGCTCCAGAGCGCAGGAGAAGGTTCCTGCCGGGGCTGGCGCCGCCACTGGCGTGCAAGGCGCACGGAATGGCGCTTCGATACTATGTGCTGGAGCACAACCAGAAGGATGCTGGCAACCAGAAAGACCCCAAGAAAGACGCTCCATGGCAAATCAGTAAACAGGCGCTGAAGGATGAAGGCTTCGACCGCAATGGCCGCCCCGACCGCCAACGCCGTTTTCAGAACGCCGTTCATCCACACCGGCTCTCTACGCTCCACGCCAATCGGATACGCTTTCAGTCGCGACGCTCTTCCTCGGGACGCACTTCGCGCCCCTGGTCGAGCGTGTAGTTCGCGGTGTCAAGGTGCGTGGGTTTGGCAGCCTGTTGCACAATGATGCCCAGCTTCAACGCGACAATAAATCCGCCAACGCCAACGACAGCAAGTATCAGGATCAAGCACAAAATCGTTGTGAGCATCGTAGTCATCGCCTATTCTCCTTGTGTATCGGACTGCAACCGGCTAATGATATCATGTCATGCTCAACATACGCATCTGGCGACGCCACGTTTCACCTTCTGCAAGTAATAATCGTTCCGACGTGCATGGAGATACGGTCTGTGCCATAATACCCAATCGACGCAGTCCCGGCGGACAGGAGTTGCACCGCATCATGTGGTAAACTCATAGAACAATCAACCCAAACCTGGACGAACAAGGGCGTGGAGCGGCTTGGGCTGCGACAGGCTCAGCCAGCGTCAGCCGCAAGTCGGTCAACACCGGCAATGATTGTGCAACATCTGATTGATCGCTCCATAAGGACCATCGTGGCGCTGGAGCAACGTATGTGTTCGGGTATGCTGGCGATATGGCTCGTCTTGCAGAAATGACGCTGCCTGCATCACTGCGCGAGCGACTGGCGCAGGGGCATCCCTGGGTGTATCGCGACCACGTTCCGGCTCACGTGCGCCTGCCATCCGGCGCCTGGGTCATCGTCCGCTGCGGCGCGTGGCGCGGGTATGCGCTGTGGGATGCGGAAGGTCCGATTGCGCTGCGGATCTTTTCGACGCGACGTCTGCCCGATACTGCCTGGCTGTGCGAACGGCTGACTGCTGCGTGGAATCTGCGCGCACCGCTGCGTGCTGTGGGTATTACTGCATATCGTTGGGTCTTCGGCGAAGGGGACGGACTGCCCGGCATTATTGTGGATCGTTACCACGACGTGGCCGTGATTCAGGCGTATTCCGCCGGTACGCTGACGCTTGTCGATGACGTGGCAACCATGATCCTCAACGTCGATCCGACGGTGCGTCGTGTGGTGCTCCGCACAGGAGCAGGGCTGCGCTCGGCAGCGCATGAAGGTGACGAGGAAGATGGCGCTGCGCGACTGCGACCGCTACGCGGCGAGCCGCCACCGCGCGAGATGGTGGTGGTTGAGCACGGGATGCGTTTTGCTGTTGCGCTCCATACTGCACAAAAAACAGGCTTGTTCCTCGATCAGCGCGAAAATCGACGGTTTATCGAAGGACTCGCTGCCGGGCGCACGGTACTGAATTGTTTTGCCTATACCGGCGGGTTTTCGCTCTATGCGCTGCGCGGCGGCGCACGGCAGGTCGTCAGCGTCGATATCGGCAAAGGTCTGGCAGCAGCGACGGCGCGTAACCTGGCGCTCAACCGTCTCGACGATGGACGCCATCGCTTCGAGACGGCCAATTGCTTTGAGTTGCTGGAACAGTACGCTGCCGCAGGGCAATGCTTCGATCTCGTCATCCTTGATCCGCCCAGTTTTGCGCGGCGAAAAGAAAGCCGATATGCAGCCCAGCGCGCCTATGCGCGATTGAACGCGCTCGGGATGCAGTGCGTCCATCCCGGCGGTTTGCTGGCGACGGCAAGTTGTACCACGCAGGTAGGACCAGACGCATTCCGGGAGGCGCTGGCGGCCGCAGGCGTCCTTGCCGATCGACGCTTGCGGATCATTCACGAAGCCGGGCAGCCGCTCGACCATCCGGTTCCGGCGCACTTTCCCGAGGGGCGATACCTGAAGTTCGTGGTTGGGCGGGTGGAGGAAGCGGTGTAAGTTGCGTGGGGCGCGCCGCTCATGCGCTTGTTGGGTAGGCGAAGGCATTGCCTTCGCCTACCCGGTCGCACTTCGGTCAGTGATTGTTCGGATAGGCTCGGAGTCACTCCCCGGAAGAAGAGAGATCTGAGGGGTCCTGATGCATCAAACGGGTGACTCAACAAAGGGCTGGTCGGAACAATCGACCCTTGTGACCACGAAGGTCACAAAGGGACACAAAGGAAATGCGCTTCATTTTCACCTTCGTGCGCTTCGTGTGCTTGATGGTTAAGCCTTTGTGCAGTGGACTCAATTATACGTTCTATTGTTTATATCGACGCATTCGTGCATTCGTCGGCATGACCCTGACTCTTATTGCGGCAATGCTGCTCTGTTCCTGCGGTTCAGCAGTTCCTGAAGGAGGCGGAACGATGACCTTCACTCTCACAAGCTCGTCATTTACCGAAGGCGGCGCAATCCCGCGCGATCATACGTGTGATGGCGCTGACCGTTCGCCGGCGTTGCGCTGGGAAGGTGCGCCGTCAGCCGCCAGTTATGTGTTGATTATGGACGATCCAGACGCGCCTGTCGACACATTTACGCACTGGGTGTTGTACGACATCCCCGGCGACCGCACAGAACTGGCGGAAGGGGAATCAACGGTCGGGTTGGCAGGCGGCAACGATTTCGGCAGGCGCGGCTATGGCGGACCGTGCCCGCCGCGCGGCAGGGGCGCGCATCGCTACTTCTTCCGTCTTGCGGCGCTCGACATTCCATCGCTGAATCTGCCGCCCGGCGCCGCCCGGCGTGATGTCGAAGCCGCCATGCGCGGTCATGTGCTGGCGACTGCCACGTTGATGGGGCGGTATGAACGCCGGTGATCATTACTGCGATGAGCGCACTGTCACCTGACGTGCGGCGTATGCGATCAATCCGATGCCGATCAAGATCAACAGCGCGAGACCGATCAGCTTGGCATCGGGGCTGATGTCGGCGATGCCAAGCAACCCGAAGCCTGCGCTCAGCCCCCAGTAGAGCGCCAGAATCTGGCGCAGTGACATGCCGCTGTCGAGCAGGCGGTGGTGGAGGTGGTCGCGTCCGCCGCGCATCGGTTGTTTGCCGCTGGCAGTGCGCGCGACAATCAGCCAGGCAACGTCGAGGATCGGCACCCCCAGCACCAGCAGCACCGTTGCCAGTTTCGCTCCGCCGATGATCGCGCTAACGCCGAGGATGAACCCGAGAAACTCTGCGCCGCTGTCGCCCATGAAAATGCGTGCGGGGGGAAGATTGAAGATCAGGAACCCGGCGCATGCCCCGGCGAGCGCGAGCGGCAGCAGCGCGATCGTCGTTTGTGGTGGGTCGAGCCGGAGGGCGTGCAGCGCCAGCATCACCGCTGCGATCAGCGACACGCCGGCCGCCAGGCCGTCGAGGCCGTCTGACCAGTTGATAGTGTTTGCCATCCATCCCAGCCAGAAGATTGTCGCCAGGATTGTCAGCCACGGACTGACATCCCATAGACTGACCTGGCCGACAAATGGCGCGTTGAAGGCGGTCAGGAGAATGCCACGCGCCTCGGTGGGCAACCCCAGCGCATCGGGATAGCGCCGCTGATCCCAGAGGTATGGACCGACTGCAATCAGTGCTGCGCCGATCTGAGCGATGAATTTAGGGAGCCACGGGAGTTCGACGACATCATCGAGCCACATCACCAGGAAGATGAGCGTCCCGCCAGCCAGGAGCAACCCGATGCGCAGCACCTCGAACTCCGAGCGACGCAGCGCCGGATCGAGCGTACTGAAGATGAAGGTGGCAAGCAGCGCAGTCACGAAGCCGGCATAAATGGCGATACCCCCGACATTAGCGGTAGGGCGCGCATGGGTGCGGCGTCCGCCGGGGCGCTGCACCCATCCACGTCGCTCACAGAGGCGAATGACCGGGGGAACCGTGAGTGCGGTCGCAACAAAGGCGATCAAAAAGGCGCTTATCAGCGCCACAATGGTCAAAAGTGACATGACGCTTCGCAAGTCGGCGGCGCCGATGCATCATCCTGATAGAGCGTGTGAGCGTGTGTCCGACAACGCGCCTTATGAGGCGTGGTTGGGCAGGCGAAGGCAACGCCTTCGCCTGCCCTGTTGACTTTTTCAGACATGCGCTGAGACATCTGGAGCGCTTCCACATTACCCTGTGCCGAACAGCCGGTCGCCTGCATCCCCCAGACCGGGAATGATATACCCGCGATCATTCAGATGATCGTCGAGCGCCGCCAGATGGATCGGCACGTCGGGATGCGTCTCGTGCAGCGCCCGTACTCCTTCGGGTGCGGCGATCAGCCCGAGGAACTTGATCCGGCTTGCGCCCCATTCCTTCAGTACGGTCACGGCGGCAACCGCTGAGCCGCCGGTGGCGAGCATGGGATCGAGCACCAGGCAGAGATCGACATCCACCTGCGGCGGCAGTTTGTTGTAGTACGTCACCGGCTTGAGGGTGGCGTGGTCGCGGTAGAGACCGAGGTGCCAGACATGCGCCGTAGGAATGAGGTCGAGGATGGGATCGACCATCCCCAGACCTGCGCGCAGAATCGGCACCAGACCGATGCGCTCGGCAATCTGATGACCGTGGTAGGGCGCGAGCGGCGTCTCGACGCTGTGTTCCTGAAGGGGCAGATCGAGGGTTGCTTCGTACAGCAGGAATTGCGAGAGTTCGCGCACCAGTTCGCGAAACTTCTTCGGTTCAGTCGTCGCACGGCGCAGCAGCGTCAGTTTGTGATGGACGAGCGGGTGCTGCGAGATACATACCTGTTTCATAGCGCCTCCGGTTGCCATGTTGTCGTTCGCGCTTTTCGCAGGAGCGCGGATGCGTTGCCTGTCAGCGACGGGAGTTACGTATTGACCTCACAGACAAGCCGCGTGACGGCTTTTTTACCTTCGGCAGAGCGGTACGTGTCTTCTTTTGCGGTGCGGTGCGGCGGGGGTCCATGAATTGTCAGACGGCAAGCAAGCGCGTCTCTGCTGCGCTGCGCCCTGGCTGGCGACTGAAGTCGCGCCGGGCGGGCGTTCCGCCGGGCGTCCACCTGCGTGGACACTGTCGTTCCCGTCCGCGCAGGCGGACGGTCGGCCGCAGGTCCATCAGGGGCGATTTCAATCGCTGGCAGCCGGAGCGTCGTTTCCTGACACCTCATGCCTGCACCCGTGCGGCGGCAAAGCCGCCGCACCGCACCGCCTTAATCGGGAGCGCCACACTGCCGCAGGCTCTGGCGAAGCCAGAAAATGCACTTCTGCGTAAGTTCTGTCAGCGACAGGAGTTACGCATTAACCTCACGGACGAACCGCGTGACGGCTCCTTTTGCCTTCGGCAGAGCGGCGCTTATTTTCCTGCGGTTGGCGTTGGCTGAGCCTGTCGAAGCCAACGCCAACCACACGACGATCAACTCGGTCAAGATTGTGCAACCTCTGATGACGGCTCCGTGAGAAAACCCTTCAGATGCACAGTATAGTCCCCAGAACGACGCCGCCCGCCGTATAATACCATGTGATTGATAGATTCATATGAAACGATAGGACCAATGAACGTTGTACGACGACTCTTCCGAGTTCAATTGCCAATCTGGCTGGTGACGCCGCTGCTGGCATTCGTGCTGACGATGGGGGTCGGAGGCGGCTATCTGCTGGCGTTGCGCGTGACCACTCCCTGCCCGCTTCAGGCGGAAGAGTGCGCCGCGCTGAACAATTTCTGGCGCGTCTGGCAACTGGCGCGCGACAACTTTGTTGACCCTGCCGCCGTCGATCCGCAGCGTATGAGCGATGGCGCCATCAACGGCATGCTCGATAGCCTGGGAGACCAGGGGCACACGCGCTACCTGAATGCCGACGAAGCGGGGCGGGAGCGTGAGGCGCTTTCCGGCAGGTTCGAGGGGATCGGCGCCTACATCGATGTGCGCGATGGTCAGCCGCGGATTGTCGCTCCTATCGAAGGATCGCCAGCCGAACGCGCCGGGTTGCGCCCCGATGACCTGATCCTGCGCGTCGATGGAGACGATGTGCGGGGAGTGACAGTTGAAGAATTGCGCAATCGGGTGCGTGGACCGAAGGGCACACAGGTGGTGTTGACGATCCAGCGCGCCGGTGTGGCGGCGCTGTTCGATGTGACGATTACGCGCGAGGAGGTGAATGTTCCCAGTGTGACCTGGCGCATGCTGCCCGACCGGGTCGCTCTCATCAAGATCAACCGCTTTGCCGAGCGCACCGGAGCGGAACTGCAACAGGCGCTGCTGGAAGTGCGGGCACAGGAAGCGCAGGCGGTCATTCTCGATCTCCGCAATAACCCCGGCGGGCTGGTCACGCAACTGGTCGCCGTGGCAAGCCAGTTTATGCCGGAAGGAACGACCGTGCTGATCGAACAGGACCGTGACGGGGCACAACGTCCATACACCACCGGCGAAGGCGGGCTGGCGCTTGACATTCCGCTGGTCGTGCTGGTGAACAGCAACAGCGCCAGCGCCGCCGAGATTCTTGCGGGCGCGTTGCAGGAGAATGGACGCGCGCGTGTGATTGGTCAGGCGACATTCGGCACAGCGACGGTTCTGCGCCCGTTCGATCTGGAAAGCGGCGCGCAGGTGCGTCTGGGCACATCGCAGTGGTTAACGCCAAAGGGGAAGGTCGTGCGTGGCGTCGGCATTCAGCCCGATGAACTGATCGCGCTGGCGCCAGGCGTAGCGCCGCTCACCCCGGCTGAGGCGGCGGCGCTCAACCTGGAGGAACTGCAACGCAGTAATGATATTCAGTTGCGGCGCGGATTGGAAGTGGCGCGTGAGGCGCTGGTGCAAAAAACGCCGTGACATGCCGTTCTTTCTCATCGGTATCTCAACGTGCAACAAGAAGAGAGGAGAAACCGCGTGCCATACATCCGACGCTCTGGATTCGTCTGCCTGCTGCTGGCGGCGCTTCTGCTAATGAGCGCCTGCACCGGACCGTCAACAACGGTTCCTACGACCGTCGCGCCCACGACTGCACCCGCCACTGCGCCACCCTCCGCCGGGTCGCCGACCGCTGCGCCTGCACCTGCTACTCCACCAGCGGCTACAGCGATGCCCGCGCCAGCAAATGCCATCTTGCCTGCGCCGCTCTACGTCCTCGACACCGGGCAGATTGTGCGTGTCGAGCGTGACGGCATGACACGCAGGCAGATTACGAATGAGGCGCCGCCTGCGCCGGATGCACTGGCAATCGTGCAGTTCGATGCGTCGCCTGTGGATGGCACGCTGGTGTACATCGTCCAGGGGGTTGGAACGCCGCCGGTACTGGTGCGCACCGCCGCCGACGGCGGCAATCGCACGGTTCTGCTCGATACCCTGCCCGTCGCCGCACCCCTTCTTTCGCCCGATGGCGCGACGATCGCGTTGCGTGTCTTCGAAGACTATGAGCGTCCAGGAGTGAACACGCCCGGTCTTTACCTGATGCCGGTCGCTGGCGGCGAACCGCGTCTGCTCCTGGCGGATGAGCCGGTGACCGATCCCTCGGTCGAACGTGGCGATGGACGCGGCTTCGAGGCGGTTGCGTGGTCGCCGGATGGCACGAAATTGCTGGTGAACGCCTTCTCGCTCTCGGTCGAAATCTGTGAACTGGCTATCGTCGATGTCGCCAGCGGCGCGATCGTCTATCTGAAGGCGCCTGAGCCGGATCTGGTCGCCGCCTGCACTGCCGCCGCCTGGACGCTCGACAGCAAAGCGGTCTACTTCAGCATCGCCAATCCGGGGAACTGGTTCAACGAACCGGGCATCTGGCGGGGTGACGCCAGCAGCGGCGCGGCAACCGCTGTGCCTGTCGAACCGGCAAACGCGCTACTGCGTATGCCGTTTTTCGCAATCGACCGGTTGTATGCGTTTGTTGCGACTGCGCCTGGCGACAACCCGGCCTACTCGCCTGCCGCCGATCCGTCGGAGATGATGGCGCTCTCATATACCATGAGCAGCGTGCCGTTGACCGGCGGGACATTTGCAGCACTGCGCAGCGATGCCTATGAAATGTACCAGGGCTTATGGGCGCCGGACGGCTCAGGTGCGGTCATCTTCGAAAGCAGCGATCCGTCCGCGGTTCGCCTGCTCTGGCTGCCCACCGATGGATCGCCCGGTGTTGAGCTGGACAAAGGAACAGACCTGTACTCCGTGCGTTGGGGCAAGCCATAGTTGCGAGCGATCAGAGCGCCCCGCGCTGTTCCAGTGCATAGGCGATGCCCTGCTGCAAACTGCGCAGCGCGACCATTTCACTCATCTCTGCACCGATATGGACGAGCGTCTGCGCTATTTCGGCGCTGATCCCGCTAAGCACAACGCGCGCGCCGAGCATGCGCGCCGCCTGCGCAGCGCGGACCAGCGCCCCGGCGACCTGTGTATCAACCACCCGAACGCCGGTGATGTCGAGGATGGCGATGTCGGCGCTGTGGGCGGCGATACCTTCCAGGAGCGTCTCCATGATCTGCTGGGCGCGGCGACTGTCGATCGAGCCAATGATCGGCATGACGACCACGCCCTCCGCAATGGGCATCAGCGGCGTGCTCAGTTCGCGCAGCGTCGCCTGTTGCGCTTCGATGATCTGTTGTTGCAGGGCGCGTTCGCGGATGGCTTCCTCGGCGCGCCGTCGCACCGTAATGTCAGTCAACGAGACCATACCGTAGGCGATGCGTCCCTCCGCATCACGAATCGGCGCGCCGTGGATCTCGATGAGAATACGGCCATCAGGGCGCTCGATCTCCATATCATCGACCGATGACGTCTCACTGCTCAGCGCGCGTACCAGCGGCATGCGCTCGGTGGGATAGAGTTGATCGGTTCCAGCGACGAAAGCGCGATAGACCTCGGCAAGCTGGTCGGTGGTGGCATCCGGCATAATGCCTTTGCCCAACAGTTCGGTTGCGCTGCGATTGGCGTAGAAAGGGCGCCCATCAGGTTCGACGACGAAGACGCCGACCGGTAGGGCATCAAGGAAGCGCAGCAGGCGCTGTTCACTTTCACGTAGTGTCGCTTCGATCTGTTTGCTCTCGCTGATGTCGCGCAGCACGGTCGAGAAGTGCGTCACCTCACCGGCGGCATTCTTGTGCGCAATAATGACCTGCGCAACCGGTCGCTCCCTGCCCTGTGCATCGAAGACGGCGGTTTCGCCGCTCCAATATCCCTCGTGCGCTGCGTGCGGCAGGGCTTCGTTGAGGATCAGCGCCGCCGCCCAGTCCGGGTGGAATTGCGGGATGCGCTGTTCGCTCATCGCCGGATCAGAGGGCGCGCCAAGCAGGCGTCGTCCCGCCTGATTAATGTACACAATCCGCCCTTCTGCATCAGCCGTGCTGATAGCGTCCGGCGTATTTTCGATGATCGCGCGCAGGCGTTCGGTTACTTCATCGTTCTGCCGCTGCTGCTCCAGCAACGCTTCAAGTTCGGCGATGCGACGGCGCAACTGTTCGGTTTCAGCGGTTTGATCATTTATCGATGACATAGAGCGACTCCTGATGCTTCGGATGCCCCCGGTTCCGGCAGCGCCACACGAATGAGTCCACTGCACACAGGCTTAACCACCAAGGACACGAAGCGCACGAAGGTTCATAAACATGAAGCGCATTGCCTGTGTGTCCCTTTGTGACCTTCGTGATGAGCTTTGTGCCGTGAAGTCAACAATGAGTCCACTGCACACAGGCTTAACCACTAAGGACACGAAGCGCACGAAGGTTCATAAACATGAAGCGCATTGCCTTTGTGTTCCTTTGTGACCTTCGTGGTGAGCTTTGTGCCGTGAAGTCACGAATTCAATATAGACGATTGCGATCCCTCACGACGCTTGCGCAGCGCCAGCATGACATAGAGCGGGTCGGAGCGATCAAACCGTTCTTCGAGCGGATGGATCAGCCATGCCAGCAGCAGGTCTTTCAGCACCAAACGGCGCCAAAACCTGGTCAGGCGAGTCTCGTGGTATCGTCCGTTGAGGATGCTGCGCCCGAATGCGCGACGTTCGACGACCTCAGCATTTGCTGGTTCAATGTAGGTCCGGCGAATGTCATCATCGGTGTAGAAGCGGAAGAACGACCCGGGTTTCCCTTCCTGCACAAAGGCATTGCGCATCACCTGTTTGAACGGGCGGATTCCGGCGAAGAACGAGGTTCGCTCGCTTATGGTGAATGGCAGCGTCAGCGCCACAACCCCGCCCGGCGCCAGCACCCGCCCGATCTCGCGCCCGACGGCAGCATCGTCGGGGATGTGCTCAAGCGACGAAACGGCGCTGATGTACTGGACCGCCTCATCGCGGAACGGCAGCCGGGTGGCGTCGGCGACGATCGGCAGCAACTCGCCGTCGCCGGGGCGCGCCGTTGCGCGGCGTTTGTCGCGCTGCCAGCGTACGCGATGTTGTTCGATCTCGACCACCACGACATTCACGCCTTCTTTCGCCAGCATATGCGGAAACGAAGAGGTGCCGGAACCGATGTCAACGACAGTGTCGCCCCGCGCGACGCCGAGCGCACGGGTAGCCCAGGGATACTCGATGAGCCGCCAGAGGCTGAAATCGTTGACTGTTTCCCACAGAACGCGCAGACTGTTCAGCGCAACTTCGTACAGCACACAGCGCCACGCCGGAAGCGAGACCGGACTGCGACGCGCTGGCGCTCGTTCAACCGCAGTTTCGGCAGAGACCATACCATCCTTCCTTTCAACAGGCGCTCAAGTATAGCATATCTGCGGGAGAACCAGGAACTGAGAACTGAGAACTGAGAACTGAGAACTGAGAACTGAGAACTGAGAACTGAGAACTGAGAACTGAGAACTGAGAACTGAGAACTGAGAACTGAGAACCGAGAACCAGGAACCAAGAACTGATACTAAATCGCGGTCATTCGTGCAATACTGCCGGGGCGCTGCGGGCGAAAGCCCTTGTTGAGGACGCGGTTCGACTGCGCTCACCGCACGTGCAAGCCCCGCTGGGGCTGCTGATGCCAGGGCGCGGTCAGCGTCCACGACTGTCGGTGCGCGTTGACCGTTGCGCCTTGCCAGCCGCGTCCGTGAGGGGTGGGTCTAAGCCCCGCCTCCGTCTGATTTGGTGCGGGCGTTCGCATTTGCGTGGGTGTCGTCTGCCAGAGATGCTGTGGTTCCGGTCGCATCGTGCTGGCGCGCCAACACTCTGGTTCCTTGACAGCGCCACGATCATCGTGTACGATCTCAGGCCAGTGATTGATTCTATCATTTGGGAGACAACCGGCATGGCGGAAAAGAAGTCCAAAACCGACGTTACTGCCCGTGACAAGACCGGTCGGGCCACCAACCGGCATTGCAATCACTGCGGGCAGCGGATTATGAACGACCGCGAGATGATTGTGATCATGGACGGACGGCGTTGCAACAAGACGTACTACCGTCGAGACTGCTTCAACCGTCTGGTTGGCGCAGAGCGGGAACTGGGGCTGGATGGATCGCAGACCTGCCCGCTGCGCTGATCCTGTTGAAAAAGGGATGTATTATGGCGAAGTGTGATCTTACTGGCAAGAAAGTCGCCTTTGGGCGCAATATTCGTCACAAGGCGTCGGGAGGATGGGCGCGCCGCGCGCCGAAGACAAATCGCACCTTCCGTCCCAATGTTCATCGCCACACGATCTACGTGCCAGAGATTGGGAAAAGCGTTACTCTCAATCTGTCGACGAAGGCGCTCAGAATTATCAACAAGAAGGGGTTGCTGGCAGCAATACGCGATCAGGGGCTGTCGGTCGAAGCATTTCTCAAGGAGCACGAACGATGACATCTCAAGATGGAGGACGGCGTATGCGCGGACGTGTCGGGCGCAAGAAAGTCTGTGAGTTTTCGCGTCTTGGTATTCTGCCCGATTATAAAGACCCAGAGCGGCTCAAGCGGTTTCTGGGACCGACGGGAAAAATCCTGCCGCGCCGTCGCACCGGTCTGACGGCGAAGATGCAGCGGCGGTTGACGATTGCAATCAAACGCGCCCGGCATATGGCGCTGCTGCCGTTTGTGGAACGCTCGATCACCGACCGGCGGCGCTAAATACTGTACCCTCGCAAACCCCTTGAATTACTGGAAATGCCTCGTATAATCAGGATATCGGGCGCATGGCGAGCGTTTACCTGGTGAAAGGAGGCTTTCCGTGACTCATACCATCCACGATCCGCATTCTCATGTACACAGCGAACATTGCGGACATCTGCGCATTCTGCACGACGGGCATGTTGACTATCTCCACAATGGGCATCTGCATCACCCGCACGAAGGACATTACGACGAGCACGTGATCGCTGTGAGCGCCGAGAATCCAGACGGATGCGCACCTGTTACGTGTCAGTGCGGGCATGACGATTGCGGGCATCCGCTGGTTCCACACGGCGATCACGTCGATTATCTGGTCAATGGGAGACTGCACCACCGTCATGGTGATCACTGTGATGACCACGGTCTGGTGACGGTGCTGTGAGGATGTTGTTCCTGCAGGGCGGGTCTGAGACCCGCCCCTTCGGGCCTGCCCCTCGATATCTGCCCGTGTCCGGGCGGGTCTGAGACCCGCCCCTTCTATGCCAGATCGAACGTCCGCGCCCTGGGGCCGCGATCGCTCGCTTCAACCGTCACCGAAATCTGATCGCCTTCCTGGATCGACCGGCGCACCTGGCTGAAGAGCGACCCATGGACGTACACATCGAACTGCGGGTTGTCGACGCGGGCAAAGAGAAAGCGCCCGGCAGGATCGATCCGCACAATCGTGGCATTGACCGGACCCGATGGCAGCGGGCCAGTGTATGGTTCGCGATCGCGCCGCGAGCGGTCACCCGACCAGCCGCGCGACTCGCCGCGCGGACGATCATACGAGCGCGACCAGTCGTCTGAACGCCGCGAACGCGCTGCGCTGCTGGCTTCGTTCGCTTCGTCAGTGATGCGTCCCTGACCGGAGACATCGTTTGGGCAGATACGTCCGCCGGCGATGTCGGTTAAGCTTCTCCCTTCCTTGCGCGCCCGACGCCCTGCCGGACAACGGGTCGGATCGTTGGTGAAACCTTTTTGTGCGTAGAACTCCTGCTCGCCCGCCGTGAAGATGAACTCGCCACCGCAATCCTTGCACGGAATGCGCCTGTCCTTAAAACTCATAGCCGGTGTCCTTACTGTCTCCTTGTTGTCCTGATGCGCCCGGATGCGGTCGTTCCTGTGTGCGACGAGCGAAGGAGAGGTGTTGCGCGCCTGTCGTCAACCTGTCCACAACCAGTGGAGAACCGATGCCGGGATGGAAATGATCTTGCCTATCATTTGCATGATGTATGATACCGTATCAGGTAAGCGCCTGTCAAGGATGTTTGTGCGGGCGGGCGTGGGTTCTGATACTCATGAGCGGTCATTCGTGCCATATTGCCGGGGCGCGCAGCGAGACGCCGGGGCGCTGTGGGCGAACGCCCTCGCTGAGGACGCAGTTCGACCATGCTCACTGCATCCGGTTCGACTGCGCTCACCGCAAGTGAAAGCCCCGCCGGGGCTGCTGATGCCAAAGCGCAGTCATACACCCACGACCGCCAACGCGCGTTGTAGAGCGTTACGCCTTCGAACATCGTGTCTGACTGACCGCACGTGAGTATGATTTGCCAGGAAACGCCGTATTGCTTTCAGTGAATCTGCGCCGCTCAGTCGCGCGCCCTCAGCGGGCTAAAGATGTGGAAGCCCCCGCAGAGGCTTCCCGATCTCAGTCAGGGCTTATGGAACATTAAGAATGAGCCCACTGCACAAAGGCTTAACCACCAAGGACACGAAGCGCACGAAGGTTGATAAAAATGAAGAACATTTCCTGTGTGTCCCTTTGTGACCTTTGTGGTTGCTTTTTGCAGTGAAGTCAAGAATGAAATCCGCCAGATCCTGCGCAGGCAGGCTTCGCAACCGTAGCCCGCGGCGTCAGCCGCCGGGCGCCGGGCGAGTGCCGGATGCTTTTGTGCATGTTCATCAGCCCGCAGCATCCGGCGATGTTACCGCTACTTGAGCATGAACGTCGTATACAGCCCGACCAGAATAAAGAAGGCAAACCAGGCGCCCAGCATGCCGGTGGCAATCGAACCAAACCGCTCCACTCGCGGTGACACCTCGCTATTGCGCGTTGTTCCACCCGACTGATACAACACCAGCGCCAGGTAGGTCACCACGGCAACGCCGACCAGCGTCGTCACGCCAAACACCAGGATCGACCCCCAGTCCATGATGTACGGATAGTTCGAGACGCTGTACCCGAAGCGTGCCAGTGAGACAGCGCGAATACTCTCCCGCACCACGCCGACGGTCAGCAGCGCGACGATCCAGACCAGCAATGTGCGTGGCGCTTGCTGCATCGGTTGCTTCAAGAAGAAAAAGTAGCCGGTGAGCGCCAATCCGACGGCGGCAAGCGCAATCCCAACCGGCACGCCAATCCCGAACTCGACCCCCTCCGTCGCTGCCCAGAGCAAACCGGCAACCGCGTACAGCGGACTGATCACCAGCCCCAGCCATCGTCCCCGGTCGGCAACCCAGTTCATGAAGGGTGCGTCTTCCTCGATACGCCGGAAGTACCAGGCGAACAGCGTCAGCACGACGGACAGGCTCAACCCGGACTGGAGCGGCAGGAGGAATATCAGGCGCGGGATATTCCAGGCGTGGAACGCAATGCCGCGAGTGTCAATCACGCCATTCGGGGCGTACCAATCCATCCAGCGCTCCGGGCGGATCGATACGGACGCCAGGACGTGCATCACCCACCCGGCAAAGAAGAGCAGCACGAACGATGCCACCGCCGACCAGAGCAATTTCCCGTCGGCGCTCCCCTTCAAGTAGAACAGATATGCCAGGCTATAGCCGCCCATCACCACGAAGATAAAGCTCACCGACCAGAACCCGCTCAGGGTATTGCTTGCATACCAGATGGGGTCGTAGATCGTCTGCACGAAAAGCAGCGGGGCAATCCCGGTGACAATGCCAAGCCCGACGGCGTTGGGCGTCAGGCGCGCTGCGACGCGCGCCAGGCGCAGACGATGCTCACTCGGTCGCAGAAAGCCCAGGATCGAGTACGCGCTTGATCCAAGCGCCAGGGTGACGAAGAAGATATGGAACACCCACGTGACGACCAGCAAGACCTGCAATGCCGGCGGATAAAACGGCGCACCCAGCGGATCGCGCATTCGTTCGAGCATATCGCCGATGTCCATGGTTCACCTCCTGGCCTGCGCCTGTGGCTGTGGCGCATGCTGTTGTTGCACGAAGTACTCCAGATACAGCGCCATTGCCGCCCGCTCTTCGGGCGTGCCGATGACGGGATGCATGTAGGGAAACGCGCCAATACCGTTCAGATAGGTCTCGATCTTCGGTGCTGTCGTCATTTTGCGCCGTTCGAGCAACTGCGCCAGTGAACGCAGTGCCAGGCGTTGATCGAACACAGTGATCGCCGTTTGATTGCTCACGTTATGACAGGCGGCACACTGTTGAATGACCAGCACCCGCCCCATGGCGACCTGATGACCGGCGCTATTCGTCGCGGCAACCGAAATCTGTTCCGGCCGCGGCAGAAACGGCAGCGAGCCGAGCATGCCGGTCTCGTTCAACTGCTGCTCTTCGCGCAGAACGCCACGCGCAGGAATATCGTTGAACACCAACTGGTTCGACGACATATAGCCGGCAATGATGTCGGGCTTGCGAATGACCTCGCGCGTGCGCTCGGCGCCGAAGATTGCGGCGAACAACACCAGCATTGCGCCTAGCGCGATGATCTGATGCTGACGGCGCGGCATGACGAGCGCAAACAGCAGCCCGAGGAATGTGGCGATCAGCCCGCCGATGATGATGGTGAACGTGATCGGCGGAATGGCCGGAGAGCGCAGGATAGTCTTTGCATGCGCCGGCAGCGCGGGGTAGTACCAGAAGAACCAGATGCTTAACGCAACCGCCAGCCCGCCCAGGCCCATCACTGCGGCGATGCGAATAATCCGCTCACGCGCGAAATACTCCCTCGGCAGCCCGGTTACGATCAGCAGCGCCCATGCCGCCGTGATGGTGAACATCAGAGCGAACCGCATGAACAGTTGGGGCCAGAAGGTTGGGTTGAAGAACCCGTTCAGGCTTTCCCCCGTGGCAAACCATAAGCCAGGCGTCAGTTTGAAGGACAGAATACCGACGATGATAGCCAGCGTACCGGTGCCGCCCAGCGCCAGAATCCATGCCAGGCGCAGGTGCGTCTTCGGATTGACGCGCTCGAAGGTGTAGTAGTAGGTGATGATCCCCACCACATCGATGAGAAACATGTACCACTCCGACCCCCAATAGAGGACGAAGTTGTGGATGAGGGTGGAGATGCCGCGTGGGTTAGCGGCAGTGGTCGTTTGCCAGATGCCCACGCCTGTCATAGCGCCGAAGACATACGCAAACACCAGCAAACCCAATGCGCTTCGCTTGAGGTAGACGTACAGCTCCGGGCGATTCTCGTATACCGCGCGTCGCTCCAGGTACAGATTGAACCACGCGGCTGCAACCGTCAGGTGCGAGGCAAGCACGTGGAACGCGGACACGACGGCAACGAACATCGCCGAGTGAATGAAAAGACCTTCCCATACCGGATACATATGCGCTCCTTGTGGTTGAGTGCTACGACCGCCACAAGATCGTGATGAACTTCACGATCTTAGTATTGTAATAATAATCACAAAGTATCCGGCTGTCGTTGCGCTGGTGCAAGTTGACCCAACTGCGAGGTGTTGCAAACAGTTGAGGATCGTTAACCGAACAGGAGGTACGCGGTCGACTCACTGGCGAGCCGCGTGATGACTCTTTCTGCCTTCGGCAGAGTGGTACTTGTCTTCTTTTGTGGTGCGGTGCGGCGGCAACGCCGCCACACCGCACCACCTTGATGGGAGCGCCACACTGCCGCAGGCTCTGGCGCAACCAGAACAGGCGCCGCTGTGCAAGTCCTGTAACTGATACCAATGTCATTCGTGCAATACTGCCGGGGCGCTGCGGGCTAAAGCGGGCTAAAGCCCTCGCTGAGCAAGTGAAAGCCCCTCTGGGGCTGCTGATGCCAGGGCGCAGTCATGCGTCCACGACACGCCTGCCGGTGCGCGTTGTGGGTTGCGCCGTGCGAACCAGGCGCCTGAACATCTTGTCTGACTGGCCGCCACTTGTTATGAGAGAGTGCAGATTAATCAGGTGCGGTATCCGCAAGCGTCATCAACCGCTGGCGGTCAATGATGACGACTCGCCCCCGCTGCGCCTGCACCAGTCCTTGCTGCTGCCAGAGGTGCAGCAGGCGGCTGACGGTGTAGTGACTCACTCCAATCAGATCGGCGAGATCGCGCTGCATGAGCGGGAGCGTCACATGTTCCGGGTCGTCTGCCGGCAAACCGTGGTGATCCGCCAGACGGATCAGCGTATGCGCCAGACGCTGTTCCACATGTTCGGTTGCCAGTTCGAGCAGTTGCTGTTGTAACGTATCACGATATTCGGCGAGTAACTGAAGACTATTGCGCTGGAGCGCCGGATAGCGCCTCATCAAGTCCTGGAGATCATCGCTCTGCCATACCATCAACCGGCACACCGAGATCGTTTGCGCCGAGAGGGTGTAGCGCGCATCGGGCAAAACCGCACTGATGCCGACAACGTCGGTGGGACCGGATAAACGTATCACGCTCTGTCGTCCATCGACTGCAATCTTGTAGAGACGGATCCAGCCTTTCTGAATGGCGTACAGTCGTGCAGCCGGCGTATCTTCTTCCAGCAGAACGACGTCGCGCTGAACATCAAGAAGCCGCGCATACGCGGCAATGTCGTCGAGCGCCGCTTGATCAAGTCCCTCGAAAAGACGGTAGTGGGTGAGATGATCCATGGTATATCCTTTGAGCGAGCATGTGTTTGAGTCGCTCGTTGCACAGTAACGAGATGTGGAGTCTTCAACAATACACGGGCATTGTGCCGGCGCCGACGACCTGAAGCGACGAGACGCTTCTCTTTACCCTTCGTTCGGCTCCACAACCGCCGCGGGTGAGCGTCTATCCGAAAACCTCACATTGCCATCATTGTGAGGTGCGCCTGTGTCACGGCCATCTTCTTCTTCCGTGGGACGAGGAGATGGCTTCACTGTGCTCGCACCGACTCCTGTCGGACAGGAGTCTGGATCGGCGCGTATGACAGAAGCGACATGTTGATTTGTACTGGCGGTCAGCAGGGAAACCCAACGGGAGCACCGGCGCTGCGCGGCGGAGGAGTCAGTGGAGGCGCCGACTGGCGGAAGGGAACAGTCCATACGGGCACAATGGAACCGGTAACCCGCAGAGAACAGACAGGCGCCAGCAGCGTCGCCAGCAGCACAAGTTGAATGATCTCGGGCAGGGGCATCTTCGATGGGGTCGGCACATCCTGGCTCGATGCGCGTCCACCGAAATCGCAGACGAACAGCGGCAGTGGCTGCTCAAAGCGTTGCTCAACCCACGGCATCACCTGGCAATGCACGATGCAGACAACGGATGCGTGCGCTGCAATGCACCAGAACAGGAAGAACACAAAGATGCGCACAGTCGCGGGTTTTGGGCTGCGACTCAACAAACGATGCAGACGGTGAATCGTAGACGGTGCTGCCGCTGCTGGCGAGACTTTAGCCACAACGCCTCATCAACCTGCGCTTGAACATCGCGGATGACCGAGAGCCTGCCCGGCAAGGATCGTGGATCGGGCGAAGGCAGTGCCTTCGTCTACCCAGCCGCATTTCACACGGTTGGCGTTGGCTGAGCCTGTCGCAGCCGACGCCGATCACGAGATTGTCTGATATCCAGTTGATCTTCCTACAAGGTCAGAAGTGCAGAACGCTCAGGAAGCGATTCTGCACATGTACCAACTGTTTTCATGATAATGGAATGTGAAAGAAGGCGCAAGCAATTGGTGGCTGCGGGGTCCGGTCATCCATTGAGGTGTTCGTGGTCACGGGAGGCGAGGATTGCAGCGTTTTGCGGTGCAATCGCTGCACGTACCGCTGTCTGACCATGCATGTCCGAACCCCTGAGGTGTTGCGAGGCGCTATCAACTCGTACTGCGGCTATGATACAATAGGGACAAGCAATGCTGCCTGGACTGAAGGAGCGCTACGATGAGCCGTTTTCTCGAAGAGCGACGACATATGCTGCCGCCAGCAGTGACGGATCTTGCCGAACAACTGGCAGCCGCCGGATACAAAGTGACCCGTCCGCGCCTGGCGGTGCTCAAGGCGATCACGGCCCTGCCAGGCGCATTCAGCGTTCAGGAGATCGAGCAGTGGCTGGTCGAGCGCAACGAGTCGCCGGGGATCGCCAGCATCTTCCGCACCATCAGGCTTCTCTGCGATCTCGGCATGCTGCAGCGCATCCACGGTCTCGACGATTGCCACCGCTACTGCCTGGGAAGCGGGCATGCCCATCATCTGGTGTGCACCCAGTGCGGCGTGATCGAACGGTTCGACAACTGCGGGTTGCAGGGGGTGATTTCGACGCTTGAGCAAGCGACGGGCTACCGTATCACCAACCACGTCGTCGAACTCTTCGGCCTCTGCCCGCAGTGCCTGGCGATGTCAGCATAGTCCATCACCGCTCAGGCAAACAGCCAGTTGAGCAACAACCCCAGCAGCGCTATGTAGATAGCGTACCAGAGGACGACCTTAACGGCGCTTGCCCGACCAACCAGCCGATTGAGCATGGCCCATTCGGGGATCGAAGAGACGGTTGTTGCCATCATTGCCGCCACCAGCGTTCCGATCGGCACAATCTGGTGCAACGCCACCAGAATTGGCGCTGTTGACGCGGCATTGATGTCGAGCGGCAGACCCAGAACCGTTGCGGCGAGCGGTCCCCACCAGGCGGCGCCCGCCTGCGTCAGACTTTCAACGAGTGTCAGGTTGAAATTGACCAGGATCCCCGCCAGGAATCCGCTGAACAGGATGACGCCAAACAACCGCTTGAACAGGGCCCACGCTTCACGGTGTGCGCGAACCAGAATGCTCTCCTGTTTCGCCGAGCAGCACGTGTGTTGTGGCACAATCTGCTGCACAAAACGAGCCGGGTCCAACCCCAAAAGCGGCGCCAGATACGCAGTTGCCAGCGCGGCGGCAAACCCCGCAACTACATAGACCAGCCCGCCGAGCGGTCCGACGATGACAAACATGAAGATAATAGCAAACTCGTTCAACGCCGGGCTGGCAAACAGAAATGCCGAGGAAGCGCGCTGACTCGCACCGCCGGCCACGATGCCCGCGTAGATGTTGGTGACCGTGCAGGAACAGACCGGTGTCGCCATGCCCAGCACTGCGCCGCCTGCTGCTCCGGCCAGGTCATTCCTCCCGATTGAGCGTTCGATCCATTTCATGCTGATGCGCAGACGCAGCAGCGTCATTCCATAGGTTGTCAGAAAAAGAATGATCGGTAGTTTGAACCATTCGTAAATGGTGTACGACGCTGTGTATTTCACGTCGAGTGGTCCGAACGGGGTAGGGATGATCCAGGCGGGCATCCAGGAGGTGAGCGCAGCGCCGAGCGCCTTGCCGGCATTGGCGATTGGCGCCTCAAAAACCGGAACCACATGCTTCATCTCGGCGCCCGACACCCAGGCGCTCACACTCTGAAACGCCACCTGAGCCGCGATCAGCGCCAGAACGATCAGCGAAACGACCGGGATCACGCGCTCGAATGACTCGCGCTTGACGGGGAAAACAGCCCGGCTGGACATACATCCTCCATAGATGATAGTTCCTATCATTTATGGTGACTGTACATCATAACATTCTCCCTGTCAAGAGAGAAGAGCGCTCTGCTGCACCAATTGTTGCCATTCCTCAACCAGACGTTCCACCGGAATGGAAAAGGTCTGCTTCGTTGACTCTGAGACGCACTGTTGCCGGTATTCGATGCCGCAGGAGTCGCGCACCCATGTTTCGTACTGTGCAATCCATTCGAGTAACGCAACGAACTGCCGGCGCATCCGTTGCTGCACGTCTGTTTCGCGAGGAATGACCGTAACACGCATCTGATCGGGAAGCCACGGTAGACGCCGGGTGTCGATCCGGGGAATATATTGTGGAGTAAACTCGTATCGCTTGAGATAGACGCCGCCGTTCGCCGGGCTGCCGCAGAATGCGCCAAACCCCCAGAGCACGATGACCATGTCTGCATCAGTTGTCTTCATATATGCGCTACTTCCCGCGGCTCCGGTCGGCGGACGCTGGCGGCTGAACCCGTATTCCAGCAGCAGGTTCCCTTCAGGACGGCGAATGTCGCACCCCCAGAGCCAGCACTGGAGATGCAGCAGTTCTGCGCCGCGTTGCCGCAGGCGCGCCGGAAGCGGCAGCCATGAGCGAGTGGTCATTAATGCGCTCCTGTTGTCGCCAGAACGTCTCGCAACAGTATAAATGATAGTCGCTACCGTTCATTAGATGATAGGCGCTCTCGACGATTTCGTCAAATCGCTCATTGCGCTGCCCGACAGGTCTACTGCCGCCTGACCGGTTGTCTTCGAGCCAGGCGACTTAAGGGCGGGTCTTAGACCCGCCCTTGTGCTCTGCTGCTTTGCTGAGACCATTCCATATTCCCGTGCGTGGGCGATGTGGGGGGCTTTTGCCGCTGAAGTGCAAGATGGAAGGCGCTGTAGGGGCGTTCCTGCGTGGGCGTCTCACTGCAACCGTCATCGAGGGTAGGTGCAGCCAGGATCAGGTGCGTTCCCCGATAACCTCTTCGTACACCGCAATAACCTGGCGAACCAGTCGCTCTGGCGCGAAACGCTCATTCAATGCGCGTTTGCCGCCGGCTATCAGGCGTTCGCGCAGGTGCCGGTCTTCAAGCAATCTCAGGATTGCCTGTGTTAGTGCATCGGTGTCATCATAGGGGGTGAGCAGCCCGTTTTCGCCGTGAGTCACAATCTCATTCACGACTGGAATATCGGTCGAGATCACGGGCACGCCAGCAGCCATACCTTCGAGGAGCGGCAATCCAAACCCTTCGTACCGCGACGGGAAAGGGAGCACGTCGCTGGCGCGCAGCAGTGCCAGTTTTTCTTCCTCGCTGATCGTGCCGAGAAAATGCAGGTTGCGTTCGACCCCCCGTTCGGCGGCGCGCCGCAATAGATCGGCGCGCTGCGCCTGGTTGTGCGTCACAAAGACGAACGATGCCTGCGGATAGCGGTGGACAATCATCGGCATGGCGTCGATGATCATGTCGTAGCATTTGCGGACGGTCAATTGACCGATGTACGGAATGATTGGTCGGGTCAGCGGCGGAGGCGCCGGAGCAGGACCGTTCATGAACTCCATATCGATCCAGAGAGGTATAACCGGTCCCATTCGTTTGCCAAAGCCGAGGCTTGTCAGCACATCGGCTTCGTGGCGCGAGCAGGGAATGAAGCGATTGACCTGACGCAACGGCGCGTGAATCGCATAATTCCGCCAGAGGTCGCGCGCTTGCCACGGTTCCCGCAGCACACGGCGCGCCAGGGCGCGCGCGGTCATGATCAGTCGTTCAGGGTGCGGCGGGTGCTCGTAGGGACGCTCGCGGTCGTCCACCAGCCAGCGATCATGAAACGGTCCCAGCCATGTCCAGCAGATCGGGACGCGCATCCGGCGCATGTGGCGCACGGTTTCCCACGCCAGAACGTTGCGCGGGTGCATCAGGTGCACGACATCCGGTTGCGGAATGCCGCGCAGGATAGAAACGAGATCGCGGTTCGGCGCGATGCGCGGGCGCACACGAATGACCCGCACGCCATCGATGGTTTCGGCGCGCTCGACGAGACCGAGGTGCGGCGCTTCGGGCTGCCAGTATGTCAAGGCAAAGACCTCATGACCGGCGCGTACCAGCGATTGCCCCAGGGTTCGTTCGGGCCAGTTGCGAAAATGGCGACTGATGCCGCCAAGACCGATGATCAGGATGCGCACATGTGTTCCTGGGAACCAAGAACTGAGAACCAAGAACTGAGAGCCAAGAACTGAGAACCAAGAACTGAGAACCAAGAACTGAGAGCCGAGAACTGAGAACCAAGAACTAATAGAGCGATCAACCAAAACCTGGATGATCTAAGGATGTGCAGCAGCTGACGTTGGCTGAGCCTGTCGAAGCCAACGTCAGCCGCAAGACGGTCAACACGGGCAATGATTGTGCAACATCCGGTTGATCACTCTATAAGAACCAGGAACTGAGAACCGAGAACTGATACTCATTCGCGGTCATTCGTACAATAATGAGTCGACTGCACGCAGGCTTAACCATCAAGGACACGAAGCGCACGAAGGGGAAGAACCATGAAGCGCCTTTCCTGTGTGTCCCTTTGTGACCTTCGTGGTTACCGCTTTGTGCCGGGAAGTCAATAATGGTTTTTGAAAAAATAATCCGGCATCGCCCAGTCAAGCCCGCGAAGGCGGGCTTCGCAACCGTAGCCCGCGGCTTTAGCCGACGGACGGACTGATGCCACTGCGCAGTCATGCGTCCACGACCCGCCTGACGGAGCGCGTTGACTGTTGCGTCTTGTACAACGAACACGCGAACATCTTGTCCGACTGACCGCAAGTTAGTATTGCCTCTTTCTCTTTACCCTTCGCAATGACACTGCTCCGCCGGTTATTTGGAGAGGCGCTTATCGTCTGATGATCGCCTCTGCCGCGTGTGGGCGCGTATGAGCGGCTCGATACGCTGCTTCGACACGATCGGCGACGGCAGACCATGAGAACTGCGCAGCCCATTCCGGCGCAGCGGCAGCCATTGCACGGCGACGGGCAGGATCATCGAGGAGCGAACACACCGCTTCCGCCAGCGTCGCCGGATCGCGCGGCGGCACGAGCAGGCCGGTGCGCCCTTCATCGATCACTTCCGGGAAGCCGCCAAAACGCGACGCGACCACCGGCAACCCGCATGCCTGCGCTTCGACCAGACCGATACCGAAGGTTTCGCTGGCAAAACTGGTAGCCAGCAACAGATCGGCGGCGGCGTACATCGCCGGAAGACGTTCGCGCGGCAGCGCTCCCAGAAAGCGCACCCGGTCCGCCAGTCCCAACTCCCGCGTCAGGCGCTCCAGATCGGCGCGGGTTTCGCCGTCGCCGACGATGACCAGGTGCGCGCGTGGAATCTGGCGCAGGGCGCGAATGGCGACATCGACCCCTTTCCACGGTTGCAGGCGACCAACCCACAGAAGCAGAGGCGCACCACTGAATCGGGCAAGCGTCGGCTCAGGCGCCACCGGGCGAAACAGGGCGGTGTCGATGCCATTGAACACAACTGTCGGCTCGAACCCATAGCGCGCCGCCACTGTGCGCGCGTTGAAGCGGCTGCACGAAACGGCGGCATCGACATATGGCGCAAGCAATGCATCGCCGGGGTAGAAGTCTTCGCCATGACATCCCAGCACCACCCGCGCTCCGCCGAGCCGCCGCGCCAGCAGCGCCGGACCCAGATCATACGGCTTCTGGATATGGACGATGTCGTAGCCGCCGCGGATCAATTCCGGCAGCGCCGCCACTGCCAGCGAGAGGCGTTCGAGGAGTTTGGCTTCAGCGTAGGCGCGGCGCAGGAGCGGCAGCGCCTGAAACCGATACCGGTCGATAAACGGAAACGTCAGCACCCGCACCCCCGGCGCCATTTCACGGCGTTTCCCCACCCCGCCGATGATTGTCACGGCATGGCCACGACGCGCCAGCTCGCGCCCCAGGTCCCACACAAAACTTTCGACGCCGCCGTATTTTGTGGTGGTGGTCAGATTGTAGAGTGCGATGTGCATCGTTCTGCCCTGGAATAAGTTCATTTCGGCTCCAGAACATAGTCAGAAATGCGCACGTTCAGCGCCACGACGCTCAACTCACGGCGGGAGTACGAGTCATACGTCGTTGGTGCGCGCAGGCGCAGCATGACTTGCCCTGGCGGGATGGTCGCTCCCACGTGATAGGTGCGTACCGGGCGCTGCACCTCCCAACGCGCCAGCCGGTGCGTCCCATGCCATAGTTCCACCGGGTCGGGCCGTTTCATACGACTCCAGCGTCAATGCCAGTTTGACGTAAATGGGCGAGTCATACGGATTGACCAGCACGATGGCGTTGTCGGCGCCACCCCAGCGATGGAGACCCTCGTCGGTGCGTTCACTGTCGTGCCGTCCCTCGTGTCTGGCGGCACTCGTGAACGCCATCCGGTCTGGTTGACGTTCGAGCGGTTTCCATCCATCGCCCAGAAACACAACCGGCGTAACCTCCCAGGTATCTGGAACGACGTAGACTTCCAGCGTCTCATCGGCAAAAACCGGCGCCGCGATACCCATCTCGGCGAGCAGCGACCGCACACGAGCAAAATAGTCATCTGCGCCACTCTGCAGGTCCATTGTAATATATCGGAAACGATACGCCGCAAGCGCCCGTCGGGCAGATTCGGGCCAACCAGGTGATACCACGTCCTGGCGTTCGACTTCACCGTACCGAATCTCGCGGATGCCAGGGGTATACTGTGTAAATGAGTATGCGGGCGGGCGACATACCCGCCGATGATGGGTCGTCCATGCCCCATTTGCGCGGTCATATTCTCGCTGCGATTGACGTTGAGATACAGCGGCAACGGTATCAGTGCACCGTCAGGAGCAGTGAGTTGCGTATAGAACGGATGGATGCGGCGCTCGACGAGAGTGTGGGGTCCGGCATATCCGTCAATAGCGGCAACGAACACAATCAACGCAAGCGCCATACTCCACACATGCACCGTCGAGGCGCGTTGTATAAGGCGCTGTTGCAACACGATGAAGCCGTGCGCCGCCAAAACCGAGAGGCTCAGACTGACCATTACTGCCATATGGTTGGGCCGCTGCCCGGAGCGAATGACGGGCATATCCTGGATCAGGGCATACGGCAGCGGCAGACCGGTATGCCAGCCGGCGATCTTCAACTCCGGTCCTAGCGCGAAGATGAGACACGCCAGCGCCAGCAGCGACCAGCGCCAGGAGAAGCGGCGTGCGGCAAAAGCGCCGAGCAATCCCAGGCTCAACGCCACCCATCCCAGCGCCACATTCCAGATCACTGCATTGGGATAGATCTGATTGCGCCAGGCGCGTATTGCCGGACCCCCACCCAGGATGGACTGGGTTCGGCAGTACGGCATCGATCAGGTCAGCAGCGCGTTCGCGCTGCACCTGACGCATATCCCAGAGCGTTTCATCCACTCCGGCGGTCAAGAGCGCAAACAGTGACGGAGTGAGCGCCAACGCCCAAATGATCAGCGGCGCGACGCCCCATGCGATCTGCTGGAGTCCGCAGCGCAGTCGTTGAGCGCTTGCAGAGGTGCGGATAACGCCATACGCCCAGATGCTGGCGGCGCATGCGGTGGTGATCGCCGCAAACAGTCCGTAATACCAGCTTCCCAAGCTAACCCAGATAAGCAGAGCGCCAGCCGCTAGCGCCCGACGCCAAGATGGGCTATCGAGCAATAAAAAGAGCGCATATGCATAGAACGGAAGCCGGTGAATAGCAGCGACCTCCAGGTTGCCATCGATTATCTTCTCCATATGATAGGGCGAACAGATGAAGGTCGCCCCTGCTATCAATGCAGCGGCGGCATTGCCGGTCACGCGTCGTGTAAAGAGAAAGGTCGCGTATCCGCCGATGGTAAAACTGGTGAGCACAATCCAGTTGACCGCAGCGACCGGTCCCAGGGTGAGCGTCACCGGCAACGCCAGCACGCCCTGACTAAAACCAATGGGCTGCCAGAACAAATCAACGCCATCGGGGTAAAACAGAAGCGGGGAATAGAAGGGGTTGCGCAGTGATGTAAGCGCCCGTGCGACCCACTACAAATTCCAGGCATTTTGATAAGCATCGACGCCGCCGACGGCGCCGATCACGCCGCTCGTTAGATGCAGCGCCAGGGGCCAGGTCAGCAGAATGCCGAGCAGTGTGTAGATTGCCAGAGCAATCAGATGCGGAGCAGCACCTGCTATCGCAGTGTGTCGAGCAATGGAAGGCATGGCGAGCCTGTGGGAGTCTGTTGCTCGAGAGAAGCGCTGAAAGGCATATAATGTACTTTGGCGCTTCCGCGTAATCTGTCGTGTCATGATACTGCGAACCGTTCGTTGTGATATGTAATTTGCGCCTTTCGGCGACAATCCAGTCGAGACTTGTGACATAAGCGCATCGATCATTCCAGGAACCTTGGAAATTGCTGAACCCGGCGGTGTCGCATCAGCGAGCGCTTCTTCACGGCGATGTCGCCGTCGGTCTTCTTTTTCGGAGGATGTGTGGCCCTCCGCACCTTTCCGCGTTGCACCAACCGTCTTGCTGGGAGCACGGGCATCGCACCCGGAGAGACGCTGGTTAGCGCTTCCTCCAGACGACTACGCCGCCAGCCTTTGTTTTCCAGAGGCTGCGTTGCTCTCCACACCTCTCTGCACTAAAGCGCCCGCAATAGCCAACGACGTCCCGGCAGGCGCATCTTTGCCAGTTGCTCGCGGTCCTGCGGTTCCAGCCCGCCGGTCGCTCGGAGCGCACCAATGAAGACGCCGGCGCCGATGAGCGCAACGCCTGCCAGCAGCGCCGCTTCGCGCAGCCGCAGCACAATGCCGGCATTCGGCGGCAGTTCGGGCAGCAGCAGCGCCATTCCGGCAACAACCAGCGCCATAATGCCGCTCGCCAGCAGCACACGCAGTGTAAACCGCCAGGGCCAGCGCACTCCCAGCAGCCGATACCCGCTGATCGTCGCCCATGCGCCAGCCAGCACACGCGCCAGCCCGAATGCCAGCGCCACACCGACAACTCCCAGCAGCGGCGAGAACAGGATCAACAACGGAACCACCGAAAGCGTCAGCAGACGTGAAATGACAATCACCCGCAGATGTTCGTAGACGATCAGCGCATTATGCGCCGTTGTCAGCATACTTTCGAGAAAGAGGCATGGCACAAGCACCCACACGAGCGGCGCTGCGCCAGCGTATTGCGGCGTCAACACCGCCAGCGTCGGGCGCGCCAGCAGAAGCAGCCCCACAGCGCCAGGGATCAGCAGCAATGCCTGGAGGCGCGCCAGCGACTGATAGGCGCCCAGCAGCGTCCCCCCCTCGCCAGCGCGCACGCGCGTGAACAACGGCACCTGCACCCCCACCATCGGCGTGTACAGATACCCCAGCACCATCCCGACCACCGACGCTCCCGCCCAGAGGAGCGCCACATCGCTGATGTCATTCGTCAGAAAAATCGCAAACGACTTGCTCGCCAGAAAGTCGGTCAGCGTCATCAAAAACGATACTGCGCAATAGCGCACAAAACCAGCCGGGATTGCGCGCCACAGTGACTGAGCCGGCGCATCCGATGTCCAGTAGCGGGCGTCTGTCATCCACAACCGGTAGACATTCCAACCCGCCAGCGTAACTGCCAGCGCAGGCGCAACGAACATGGCGATCAACACGCCAATGATCGCAGTACGATCAGGATCGGGCGCCAGGCGGCTGAGCAGGATGGCGGCGGCGCTCAACAACGGCGGAAGCAAACCCGCTGCCAACGCCACGCTGTTCCAGGCGCGCTGCTTGAAGAAACTGTTCAGATACGCCATCAGCATATCGTAGCAAATGCCCAGAAACAGCATGATCAGAATAGTCAGGATGATCAGCCAGCCGAACTCACCGATGAACTGAACCAGAGTCGTCTGCTCCACGGGCGGAATGCGCCCGTCGGCGAGCACCTTGCCCTGCAATTCGCCAATATAGCGGTCATACCCGACGATCAACCCGACAAACACCAGCGCCAGCACCATCATCTGCGCCGCAAGGACGGCGGTGAGCAACCGCAGAACGGCGCGCGGTCCCCCGGCGCGATTGGTTTCCGGGATATACTTCGGCAGTGCGCGGGTCGTCCCCAGATCGATCCAGGTGCCCAGACCATTGCTGGCGCCGCTGACCAGCGCCAGCAGACCATAACTGGTCAATGGCAGCACCGTCAGTTTGAGGAGCGTCGCCACAATCTCGGCGACCATGCGCAGCGGCACAAAGACCGCATTCCACACCACGGCGCGCGAGACCTGTGCGGCGAGCGAGGGAGCGCGGCTGGTTGTCGGTTCGGTTGCCATCTACTGCCTGATCAACCCCAATTCGAACATACCTGCATACCAGTCGCGCTGCAGGCGATACGCAGCGCGTTCCAACCCCAGGCAACGCAGCGCGGCGCGCACGATGCGGCGTACCGGTTTGGGACTGTGGAGCGTACCACGCAACAGATCTTCTTCACGAAGATCGCGCACACTGAACCCATGGCGCGCCGCGAGCGCAACGAAGGCATGGTACTCAAAATAGTGCATATCGCTCAAGCGTTGCATATCGCGGAACGCGGCGCCCTGCTTGGTGCGCCCGCGGCGCGTGATCAGCCATTCCGCCCAGAGGCGCGGCAGCCAGTTGATGCCGCGCATATGGTAGTGCGGATCGACCCAGGCGCGCCGGTTGATGACCGTCACGAGCGCAACGCCTCCGGGGCGCAGCACCCGCGCAATTTCGTGCAGCACCCGATCCGGCGACTGCACGTGCTCGATAACATCCCAGCATACCACAGCATCGAAGAGCGTGTCGGGCAGTGGCAGCGCTTCGCCAGCGGCGTTGATCACCGGCAGACGCAGGCGATGACGTTCCGCCCGTAATCTGGTGATCCGACAATACGCCGGATTGTACTCGCAGGCGACGACGTGCGCGCCGCGCAACGCCGCCGCCACCGCAAATCCGCCCATGCCTGCACCCAGGTCGAGCGCCTGCAACCCTTCGAGGCGTCCGGCAAGTTGCTCCAACCGTGCCAGCCGCTCGCCCTGATACGCTTCCTGATTCATACGTCGCTCGCGCCAGCGGGCAAAGTCGCGCCGCCAGCGCATGTGGGCAAGCCAGGGATCGATGGCGCGTTCGAGTTCAGATGAGGCGGCAGGCGCTGGCATTATCGCTTTCCCTCCGGCAGCGCAGGATGTGCGAGGCTCATACGAAACGCCATGATACTGATCATCCGGTTACTCTGCGGATCAGGCGCGGCTGGCGCCCGCAAGGTTATCGGATTGATCCCCTGATTGACTGGCAGGAGGAGTGTGTAGGTTCGAGGGTCAGGCGATACCTCCCAGACGTCCAGCAGGCGACCGTTATACCATATTTCTGTGGGGCGCACCGTCTTGTATGCTGCAAGCCTGAGTGATACCATCGCAGGAAACGATGTCGTATACGGGTTGGCGACGATAATCTGGCTCTCTGCATCCGCCCAGCGGTAGAGCGCCATTGCGGCGTTCTGCTCAACAGCATGCCAGCCTTTTCCAGGGTACACGAAGGGCCGGCAGGCTTCGGAAAACAAAGGCAGTTCATACCGGCGGTACTGTGCATCTCTGTATGCTGGCGCAACCGGACGACCGATGAGACGCGCGAGCGTCTGTTCCAGGTTGTTCTGTTCGCGCCACGTCGTCAGGTCGGTGCGCACCACCACGTGGCGCACCGGTGCAAAGCACTGCATTGCCATCAGATCGGCCTGACGGAGCGGGATAACGTCGCCTTCCGGCAGCGCGCGCATTGCGCCAATCGCCCGAATGAGCGGAATGTCAAACGATGGATACGCTGGGCGGCGGGCGATGAACCCGCCAAGAATTGGCTGACCGTGGATCATCTGATTGCGTAGCGTGCGACTTGTTTCGAGCACATCGAGCGGCAGGTCGGCGACGGCGCCGGGACGCTCTGCGATCTGTTCGTATACTGCTGGTCGTTCCAGCGGCAGAAAGATACGCCCCGACGGCAACCAGAGTTCGAAGATTCCGAGCAGCGTTACTACGACAATCAGAGCAGCGCGCCAGGCGGACGGCAGGCGATTTTGGAGCGTCTCCAGCCCTAGTGCCGCCAGCACGCTCAGAATGACCAGCACCGGTGCGACAAAAAGCGCCGGTTTGCGCGCCGCGCCAAATAGCGGCAGCCGGTCGAACCAGGCGTAGGGCAGCGGGATGCCGCTATCATGCCCGAATATCCACAGTGTTGGTCCCAAAGCCGCCACCCACAGACAAAAACCAATGATGATAAGATGCAGTGCGCGCCGCCAGGAAGACCAGATGCCAATGATCGCCAGCGCCGCCAGCGTCCATCCAGCCCCCACATACCAGACGCTTGGCGTGAATGGTTCGGCAACCGGGCGCAGCATGTGTTCGACCTGCGCTCCCCAGAGCGGATGGTAGACGTTGGGGAAAAGCAAACCCAACAGGTCCGCCGAAGAGTAGCGTACATATGCTTCCCAGATAGTATCACGCGCACCTTGCCCCACGGGCAGAAATTTCCAACTGGCGATCATTCCGGCGCCAAAAGGTGCGAGTGTCAGCAATGCACCTGCCGCGAAGAGCGCATAGCGCCGCACCAGCGCCCATCGTTCACGCACCAGCGCGAGCCGCGCGATTACCCACACGATGGTAAGCACGCCACACACCGATGCCCAGTACCAGTCGGAGAGCACGACCAGCGCCGCCGTCCCCGCCGCATACCCGATGCGCCAGCGACCTCCGTGCTTATCCAGCAGGGTCAGGGCGTGGATGTAAAATGGTATCCATTGCATGCTGAACAGATGATTATGGCTGTTCTGCAACTGCCCGAGATGGAATGGTCCCAGCGTAATGAGCGCGCCGCAGAGCAGCGGACCCCAAAATCCGCTGGCGTACTGGCGCGCCAGCAGAAAGACGCCGAAGCCGGTGAGGGCGAACCCCAGGACAATGACCGTGTTGAACGCCGCGACCGGTCCTGCCAGGAGATGCACTGGCAGGGTGATGACCGCGTTCGGCGCGCTCATCGTTTGCACATACAACTGCACGCCGTCGGGATAGAACAGCAGGTTGGTCCAGAACGGGTTGTCGCCGTGCAGGAGCGCCTTGCTCACCCACCACAGGTGCCACAGGTGCAACCCGGCTTCTTCGTACCCGGCAAAGCGAAACCGGCCAGGTGCATTGTCGATGCCGCCGAACAGCTCGGCGTTAAAACGCAGCGCCAGGGGCCAGGTGACGAGCAGTGCCAGCGCCAGGCAACACGCCAGTGCGAGCAGATCAATGCCGATAGCGCGAAACCGGGCAATTACGGTGGTATCTTCAGACAAAAGGCGCAGTGTTCGGATCATGGATCTCCCTCTCTCTCGACAATGACGCCCAACCGTCCGATATGCGGACAGGCTCATTGTCTCCTGCTCTCCTCAGCCGAACACACTGTTATCGTTCGATCCGCACTTCCTGAACCGCTACGCCCGCGTACCACGGCGCCTGCTCCAGATCGATCAGGTCCGTTTCGCTGGCGATGCGCACTGTCAGTTCGGGTTTGAATTCACATTCGCGAATACTGGAGAGCGCAAGACGCACGTCCTGTGTTTCGCCAGTCATTGTCACCCGTTCGCGAATGCCCCAGTCGTCGATGCTGATGTCCACCGGACGCCCAGCCGGTCCGTGCAACTGTACGACCAGCGTGCCGCACCCTCCGTGCACCCGCACCCGCCCTGCTCCCAGCGTCCAGCGCCCGAATGCCAGATCAGGAGTAGCAGGGGCAAACCCGGCATACAGCCCCAGCGCCATGGGATCGCCGGGAACGACGCGATCCGGCACAGCGCCTTGCCGCGCATTCCACGCCCATTCCAGCAGATCGTTGCCTGAGCGCCAATAATGATCGATAGCCTCCAGCCCCGCTATCGTCTCGTCAGGCATCCCCAGCGATGCGCCGGTCAGAGCGCGCATCGCCTGTGCATACAGGCTGCGGCGTTCTATCTCTGCTGCACGACGATACAGATCGAGCGCTGCCTGCTCGTCGCCCTGCGCCAGCCGCAGATCGGCGAGATCGATCACACGCAGCGGGTTCTCCGGGTTGGCGTCGTGCGCCAGCGTCATCAGCGTTTCAGCCCGCTGGAGATCACCCGTTTCGAGCGCGGCTCGCCCTGGCACAGCATACCACATACCTGCACCCCACGGAATGTACCGTGTGCTGACCATCAGCGCCAGGAACACAGCGATTCCACCCAGCGCCGTATAACTGCGCCGGTCGCGCAGCAACTGACGGGTGTGCCGCCACGCCGCAGGCAACCGGACCAGCGCATACGCGGCGAATGGCAGGACCGCCGCAACAATCGGCAGGCGCAGTCGCGGGTGTCCGATGGTCAATGCCGCCAGCAGAGTCGCCAACCCCACCCAGAGCAATGTCGGAACCGCGCGGGCGGGATGCGGCGCGAAACAGACGCCGATAATCGCCAGGATGACGAGCGCCGCATACTGTACGTCCGCCAGTAATGTGATGGGCAGGGAATATTCGCCCGCGTTCTGGACCAGCGGCGTACCGCGCGAGTCGATGGAAATGACATCTCCAACCGCATAACTGCGCGTTTGCAGCGCGTAGAGCGATGCGATCTTGAAACGCATGCGCGTCAGGAATCGCGCTGGATCGCTCTGGATGTTTTCCCAGGCCATCTGGAGCGCGAGCGACTGCCGATCGGCAAGATTGGGCACAGACGCCAGACGCGCTTCGCCAGACGCCTGTTCGGCGTCATCGCGCACCGTGCCGTACCACATACTGATGCCGCCATTCGTATCGCTCAGGATCACGCGCCCATGCACCAGGTAATTCCGCGCTGCCCACGGTCCGACAACCAGTATTGCCCCCAGGATCAGGAAGATTGCCAGTTGATAGCGCCGCGCTTCTGAACTCCCCCCACGCCGCACATGCCAGACAATCCACACGGCCGCCAGCGGGATCAGGTACAGTCCCACGGCGCGCGTCAGCGCTGCCAGCGCCAGCGCCACGCCGGCGCCAAGCGCCGCCCAGGCTTTGCCGCGAACAGACGCACGGTCGAGCAGAGCCAGACCGGCAACCAGAAGTGTGACAAACAGCGCTTCGGCGTAGAGCGAACTGGCATACGACGCCAGCGGTACGAATAACGCTGCCAGAAGCGCCGTCATCAGCCCTGTTGGGCGTCCGAAGAGTTGCGCGCCGAAAGCGTAGAACGCCAGCGTTCCAATGCTCAACACGCACGCCTGAAGCAGCAGTGCTGCGGCGACGTTCATTCCCGCCAGCGGCAATGCCAGCGCCAGGAAGGCGGGATAGACCGGCGGGCGCAACCACTTGCCGGTATCGTGGTATCCGCCATGTAGGATATGGACAGCGGCGCGATAGTACTCTTCCGGATCGCCAGGCGGCACAGCGCCGGAACGCGCCTGCACCTGCCAGAACCAGAGGCGCGCCGCCAGCGCCAGAGCAACAATGGCAACCAGCGAAATCAGATAAACGGTCGTCACGGACCGCGTGCTGCGCAACGTCTGTTGAGCTTGCATGAATGTACGATCTATGGCGCCCGCTGCGCCTGGCGCAGCACCAGCAGGTCCTCTTCTTCGGCGATGACCTGCCAGCGCCCGGACTCGCGCAGTTGTTGAACGAAGTTGTGGTGGCGTTCGGTGCGCAGCGCCGCAGCGCGGGTGTCGATGAAGAGATACTCCGCACGCTCGAGCGGCGGGAATGACTCATCCGGCGGCATGTAGTAGATAAAGCGTCGCGGCATCATGCGCGGCGCCAGGAATGATGTCACTCCCAATGGCGCATCAGGCGGGATCAACGCTGCCAGGCGCTCCATCGCCGCCAGGCGCTCCGGCGACTCGCGGTAGATCACCGTGGTGACGACGGGATTGCGATACACCAGATTGGTGACCGTTGCAATGCCAACTGCGCCGATCGTGAGCATCGCCGCCAGGCGAGATAGACCCGTCCGGTGTTGCTGATCGCCAGCAGCGCTGGCGCGCGGCGCCTGCGCCCGCTCACTGCGCACCTGCCACCACGACCACAACCGCGCCGCGCCGATGATCGCTGCCAGGATGAGACCAGGGATCACAAGCGCCTGGTATTGCTCACGCACGGTGATCTGAAACGGACGCAGCGAGAGCAAGTTCATCGCCAGCGGCGGCGCCGCCAGGAGCGCGACATCCGGCGCGAGCAGCGGGAGCAACGCCAGCGGAAGCAGCATCAGCGCCAGATAGACCACCTTATCCGGTGTGAACATCAACTGGAGCACATCGAATGGACGGCTCACAATCGTCCAGAGAATGGCGCCAGCGCTATCGCCGAGATGCGAATAGTAGGCTAGTTGCGGGCTTTTGCCGGGCCAGACCTCAGAGTAATCGCCCTCGGTCACGGACCCGATCTCTCCTTCACGCACCTGATAGTCGGGCAGGTAGAACGATGGCACAATGACGCTCGTTGAAAGATAGAACCATGCCAGCCCCATAACGAGCGGCGGCAGCGCCCAGCGCCAGCCGGCGCGCCACAGCGCCGCCAGTACGCCAAACGCCGCCACCACCAGCGATACATCGGTGCGGGTGGTCAACGCCAGCGCCAGCAACCCCAGATA
Source organism: Roseiflexus sp. (assembly GCF_057785375.1). Classification (NCBI taxonomy): domain Bacteria; kingdom Bacillati; phylum Chloroflexota; class Chloroflexia; order Chloroflexales; family Roseiflexaceae; genus Roseiflexus; species Roseiflexus sp. Next base: position 86,660 of record NZ_JBYNRX010000003.1, on the reverse strand, counting down.
TGCGCCCCACTCCCGGATGCCTGTACGGCGCAGCGTTGCGCGTTGCAGAAAGAAGAACGCGCCGAGCAGCGCCGGGATCGCCAGCGTGCGCGGTTGCCACGGTGCGCTCATCGTCACGAACCAGAGCGACGGATAGAGCAGATAGACAAGCGCCCATCCGAGACCCGCAAGACGCGAGTCGCCGAAGCGATCGCGGGCAATGCCATAGACCGGCAGCGCGCCAAGCGCCATGAAGAGCGCCTGGAAGAAATTGAGCGTCAACGCCGACGGAAACAGCGCATAGAACGGAACGATCAACAGGATCGCCGGAATGAAATCCATTCCCCAGAGGTGATTAGTATGGCGATAGTGCGAAATCTCGAGAAAGCGCCCCTGGGTCGTATTCCAGATCGACTGCTGATAATCGATCTGGTCGTACCCCTGCGCCCAATTGAAATACTTGAACGTCAAACCAAAGAACAGAATCGCAATGTACAGCGCTATGAGCGCTGCCAGCGCCAGACCCGCCCGCCGCTCAACTGTTGCGAGCATGGACGCAACGCCTGTGTTGGAACGTTCATGGCGTGATGCAAGAGCCTGTGTCATAATGCTGGACCTATGGCCAACTGAGCCAGATGCCTGTTATCAACTCACACAAAGGCGCGGAGTTTTCCTTACTACTCGTCACTTATCACTTTTCCCTTCCAATCGCTCCCTCGCCCTTCTCGCCTCTTTCTTCGCCCCTCTCGCCTCCTCCCTCGCCTCTCGCCTCTTTCCTCGCCCCTCTCGCCTCCTCCCTCACACCACCGGCGACCGCAAAATACGGATGATCCACAGATCGAGCGCTGTCGCCAGCGTGAACACGTAGATGGCGACGACCAGCACTTTGCCCCACCAACCGCGTTGCCAGAAGCGTGCGGCGTAGACCCCCCAGCAGAGACAGATCGCCGGAACGATGTAGAACAACTGCTTGTCCACCATCGACACGCGATACCCGACAAGCATGAAGAGTGTCCCGACCGAAAACCACGCCGCGAGCATCACCCACAGCAGCGGCTGCCTGCGCAATGCGACAAAGCCCGGAATGACGAACATCAGCGGAATGAGCAAGCCGTAGTAGAGAAAGCCGTCCGGGCGCATATCATAGCGGAGATGACGCCAAAACGAGAGCATATACTCGCTGAACGGCGGACGCTCCACCCCAACGCTCTGTGGACCGGCTGTCGCCAGGTTTAGCACATATGGCGCCGTGCGCTCCAGTATTGGTGAAATATACTGTCCATAGTAGATCAGCGTCGCAGCCAATAGCGCCATTCCCAGCGACAGCGCAACCGGTTGCAGCGGTTTGCGTTCGACTCTCACTGGCGCAATCAGCGCCAATACAATAAAGGAAACGACGAACAACACGTGAAAAACCGCCATGACCGTGTAGAACAGCAGCGTAATGGTGGTCAGCACGGTGAGCAGCGCAAACGGTCCACGTTCGTGGAGGCGCGGATAGAGCGCGACCATGACGATCGAGGTGAGGAGCGTCCACCACATGCCTGACGTTGTCGGGACATTCCCCCATGAATGCAGCAGGAACGTCACCGGTGTGACTGCATAGATCAGGGCGGCGAAGAGGGTTACACGGTTGCTCAACCCTGCCCTGCGCGCCAGGAGCGCAATCAGGAAGACGCGGCTATTATCGAGCAGGGCGCTGAAGAGGTTGGCGCTGGTTTCGAGGGACCAGGGGAACAGCGCAAAGAGCGTCGAAAACAGATGAAAGAACGGCGAATAGGGAATCACCGGACGGTTCGGACCCCACTCGTTGATCGGCATTACCGACTCCGAGAACGCGCCGGGGAGATACATCTCCGCCCAGTGCCCATCGAGAATCCAGCGCACCCGATCCATATGCCAGCCGACATCGATAGCGCGCATATAAGGAAAGAGCAACCCGCCGCCTTTTACCCAAAGACCAACGAGAAAGATGGCGAGCAGCGCATAGCGCAAACCGGGATCGAGCGGCGCATCGAGTTTGCGAAAGATCCATGCCACACCGCGATCAACGAGCGGCGTCAACGCCAGCGTGAAGAGCATGAACCATGCCAGCGGTCCCAGAAACAGCCCCGTCGGGTAACGATACGCAACCAGCGCCCAAGCCCCCAGAAGCGCGACTGCCACGGCAGCGCCACACGCGCCCCACGGCGGAACCCGCGAGAAACGGAGCGCGCCATAGACGCTCAACACGAGCGTGAGAGCGGGCAAAAGCGCACTCCATGGCGGCAACGCCATCGAAGGCGCACCGGTCAGCGGCGTTACCGTCACACGCTCCAGCGACACTCCCAGCGGGCGCGGATCACGGTACGGATCGGCAGTCAGTTCCAGGGTCAGATCGCCATTATCGAGAACGCGCGCCGGCGCCATCAACTGATACCGGCGCATGCCGGGCATGTCCGGCAGGTTGGCGATCAACTCGCCATTGGCGAAGACGCGCGCATTGACGGGGCTGCCATCCGGGTGTGCGACGAGCGCCTGCAACTCCACCCGCCAGTCGCCATTGCCCAATGCCGGAAATGTTATCGTGGCGCGCTCGCTTGTCCAGCGGTATGTCTGCGCTTTGGCAACCTCGACGGCAATCAGGCTCACGGGCGGCACATCGAGGGTGCGATCCGGGATCGCTTCGATACGCAGACGCACGCCGCCAGACAGGTTGATGTCTTGTGAGATCAGAACACGGAAATGACGATTGCCGCCACGATCATCGAGCGTATTGATCCGCCGATCATTGGCATACACAGCGATCAGCCGGCGGGAATGCAGCGCATCAGGTTGCCAGTCGTCCAGGGTGAGCGTCGCCATGTACACATCTTTATCGAACGGCTGATCGATGACCACTTCATTGGCACCGGGCAACGCCTGTACCTGCGCAACCGTCATCTGTGCTGTGAATTCGCGGCCATGCATGCCGCGAATGTAAGGGTAATCGAACGGCGCGCCAACGTCGATGGCGACGAACGGCTGAGTGGCATACGCTGCCGCCAGTGCAACGAGGACGCTGAGCGCCGCCAGGAACAACGACAGCCTGGGCTGCCAGCGATGCAGATTGATCAACGCGCCAGACCATGTGACTGGAGCGCGTGTTGCTTTCGGCGCGGCCAAACCGGGTACCCCTGCGCAGTGAGATAATCCGCCGCATTATAGCATACGCAAAATCGGGGTATACTTGGAAGTGGTTCTCGGTTCTCAGTTCTCGGTTCTCCCATGGAACTCGTCTGGCACTCATCATTTGCCTCGCTCACCGGCTACAGCGGCTCATCGCTCGCCTTCGTCCTGGGTCTTGATGCGCGCGGCGCGGCGGTGCGCCCGCTCTACCTGTACGGCGCTGACCGCGACGAACACGTGATGATGGGGCGCATCCATCCGCGCATTGCCGAGTTGCAGCGCGCGCCTGTGCGACTCGATGCGCCACAAGTCGTCTATGCGCCAGGTGATCGTTTCTCAAAAAACAGCGGGCGCTACCGCATCGGCTTTACTATGCTCGAATTCGACCGCCTGCCGCAAACGTGGGTTGAGCAAGCCAATCAGATGGACGAGGTCTGGACGCCGACCGCATGGGGCGCCGGGGTCTTTGCGGCGAGCGGCGTCAGCCGGCCCATCCACGTTGTGCCGCTTGGTGTAGATCCAGGGCGCTTTGCGCCGGGAGAACCACGCACCCATTTGACCGACCTTACAGTGTTGCTCTCAGTCTTCGAGTGGGGACCGCGCAAAGGATGGGATATTCTGCTGCGCGCCTATCGTGCGGCTTTTCGCGCCGGCGATCCGGTTGTGCTGGTGCTGAAGATCGACTGCCGCACTCCTGGCGACAACCCGGCGCCTGAACTGGCAGCGCTGCTGCCGGCGCCATCGCCGCCGGTTGTGCTCCTCTACAACCGCTCCCTGGATATGCAGCGCATGGCGGAACTCTACCGCAGCGCCGACTGCTTCGTGTTGCCGACGCGCGGCGAGGGATGGGGCATGCCGATCCTGGAAGCAATGGCATGCGGCATCCCTGCAATTGCCACCGACTGGAGCGGGCTGACGACATTTCTCAACCACGAAAACGGCTATCCGCTCCCTATTCGTGGTCTCGTACCTGCCGATACAGGCGGCGCCTATGGCATTGGCGCACAATGGGCGGAACCGGATGTCGATACGCTGGTAGATCTGCTGCGTCATGTTGTGCGCCATCCCGAAGAACGCCGCCGCAAAGGGCGGCGCGCCGCTGAAGATGCGCGCCGTTGGACATGGGATCGCGCCATCGACGCCGTCTATCGCCGATTGCAGACGTGTGCGGGGTGAGAGCCTATCCGAAAACTCGCCATGTGACATGTAGCCGGGTAGGCGAAGGCAATGCCTTCGCCCGCCCTGGATAGGCTCTAGGGGGGAACCGGGCGCCAGGACGCTGCCGCATTCTGACGCCCCCTTCGCCCCTGCTGGGAGAAGGGGGCGGGGGATGAGGGGGATCGAGACGCCGCTTTGTTTCAAAGCCCCCTTCGCCCCTCGTGGGAGAAGGGGGTAGGGGGGATGAGGGGTAACGCGAGCGTCGGGATGCCGGACGCTCGCGCAGGCTGATGAATATTAAGAATTGATTCGGTATAGCCCGCGCAGGCAGGCTTGGCAGCCGTAGCCCGCGGCTTCCGCCGCCGGGCGGACTGGGGACCGGGGCGCGCCCCTTGGGCGCATCGGCGCTTGAGGGCATTCGGACGCCAGCACGGGCGAAGCGTCGCCGCGCGAGAACGTCCAGGCGAGAAGGCGCCTGGTTAAGTCATGATAAGATTGGAATGACAGACATTGCAACAGACGTCAACCTGCGCCTGCTATGCGGGAAACTCCTTCAGGAAGGCTGTCTGACTTGTAGACGATGACGATCCTGCTATCTAAGAAGCTTGTCCCTATGAGCGCCGCACCCCGACATAAAACTGGTCATGCTTTCCAGCCAGCAGCACTCCGATATTCTGGCGTCGGCAATAATCCGACCCCGGTGAAATGCACTGAATGTTCCAGGCATGCAACGCGGCACATCGAGGGCTTTATCCCTCATTCCGTAGCCATTGATGCGCTGTTCTCCAGAAAGCGCTGTATACCATAATCCGTTGGCGATAGGCGTCGATCGCGTTTGTTTTCGTTCTTTCCAAATCCGGCAGCGAGCGAAGCGATAGTATGGAGTTCGTGCTCATCTCCTGGTCTCTGGTCATCAGTGGCAGCGCAGCAATTGTGCTGGCGCTCGTCATTCTGCAACATCGCGAAGCCAGCGGCAGTATCGCGTTTGCGCTGGTCATGATCGCTGGCGCTATCTGGTCGTGGGGATATTTTCTCCAGATTAATGCCCTCTCTCTCGACCTCGCAATGTTCGCACTGCGGGTCAAGTATATCGGCATTGTCAGCGTGCCAGCGTGCTGGCTCTGGTTTACACTGACGTACACCGACCGCGCTGCTCGTCTGACGAAGCGCCAGGCGGTTGCACTGGCATTCTTCCCGATTCTGACCCTGATCATGAATAGCACCAACGACTGGCATAGTCTGTTCTACCAGCGCATCAGCGTGACGCTGCCGGATGTGTTGCCCCGCCTGAGCTTCGAGTACGGTCCCTGGTACTGGCTTAACATAGTCTACTCGTACACCCTCATTCTGCTGGGTGTCGGGCTTTTGGTGCGCTTCTGGAGAAGCGCTCTGCAACTGCATCGCTTCCAGATCGCACTCTTGATAGGCTCATTGCTCTGCATGACCATCATAAGCCTGTCATTTTATGTGAGCCAGCAGTTTAGAGGTCTCTTCGACATCACTCCGATTCTGCTTGCTGTGAACGGCACATTCTTCTACCTGGCGCTGTTCCGTTCCAGTCGGATCGACACACGCCCGATCGCTTACACCCGCTTGTTTGAACAACTGAGCGATGGGGTGCTGGTCTTTGATGTTCGGGGAACGATTATTGACTGCAACCCGGCGGCGCGTCGGCTCCTCGATCTGTCGAATCCTGTCGGGCAGGCGGTGCAGGATGCACTGCACCGCTGGCCCACGCTGGCGGATTATTGTATCAGTGCTCATATGAGCGAACCAATGCGGGTAGAGCAGAGCGGCCAGGTGCTTGATGCGCGCTGCACGACGCTGCGCGACCGTCGTGGACGGCAGAGCGGGTACATGCTGGTCGTGCGCGATGTGACGGACCAGTGGCGGATTCAGCAGGCGCTCGCCGCAAGTGAAGCGACGCTGCGCGAGGAACGTCGCATGTTCGTCAGCGGTCCGGTCGTTGTCTTCCGCTGGGATGCGCTCAAGGATTATCCCGTTTCGTATGTGTCGCCCAATGTGCAGGAACAATTCGGATATGCGCCCGAAGCATTCACCAAAGGCGGGTTAATCTATCTGTCGCTGATCCATTCCGATGACCGTCAGCGCATCCAGAACGAAATCATCGACTATGTGCGCCAGAAGGCATCCTGGTATCGCCAGGAGTACCGATTGCGACGCGCCGATGGCGCATATCGTTGGGTTCACGACCATACCACCGTTATCTACAATGATCTCAATGAACCGATCTACTTTCTTGGCTACATTCTCGACGTCACCGACCAGAAACGTGTCGAGACTGAGCGGCTCGACCTTGAGCGTCGGCTTCAGCACACCCAGAAACTGGAAAGCCTGGGACTGCTGGCAAGCGGCGTCGCGCATGACTTCAACAACCTGTTAATGGCGATTATGGGAAATCTTGACCTTGCTTCGCTGCTGCTCGTCAAGACATCGGACGCCTACCGGCACGTGCGCAATGCGATGCTGGCGACTCGTCACGCCGCCGGGTTGACGCAACAACTGCTGGCGTATGCCGGGAAGGGGAGCAATCAGTGCGCCGAGGTCGATCTCACCAGGATCGTCGAAGGTATGGCGGATATGCTGCGCGTATCGGTTGGTCGGCATGTGCGCCTTGAATTGGATCTTGCCCCGCACCTTCCGCCATTTCAGGCGGATGCTTCGCAGATCCAGCAGGTTGTGCTCAATCTGATCCTCAACGCGGCTGAAGCGCTTCCGCCAGGCGGCGGAACGATCCGCCTGCGCACAGGCATACGCTTCTGCGATGAGTCGTTTCTGGCGACGAACCGCATCGACAACCAGTTGCCGCCAGGCGATTACCTCGTGCTGGAAGTGTCCGACACGGGATGCGGCATGGATGAAGAAACGCAGCATCGTATGTTCGATCCCTTCTTCACCACCAAAACGATGGGACGCGGATTGGGCATGTCGGCCGTGCTTGGCATTGTGCGTAACCATCACTGCGGGATCGTGGTCGATAGCGCCCCTGGCTGCGGCACAACCATCAGCATCCTGTTGCCGCCAGCGTCAACAATTGAGGACAGGCGCGACGCCGCCGTTGATCTGGAGCCGATAGCCACACCTGAGCCGACGACGATTCTTGTGGTGGACGACGAATCTGATGTGCGCGATGTGACGGCGCGCCTGCTCATCCACCTCGGCTTTCGCGTGATCGTGGTTGCCGATCAAGAGTCCGCCGTCCAGGCTCTGAAAGAACACCTGTCAGATATCGTCTGCGTCCTGCTCGATGCCAATCTTGGCGGCATTGATGGACCGACCACGCTACGAGCGCTGCGCGCTCTTGCGCCGTACGTGGCGGTGGTGGTGACGAGCGGGTACAGTCAACCCGATATTCTGAATCAATTCGCCAATGCGACGATTGAAGGCTTTCTGCAAAAACCGTACCAGATGACCGAACTGTATGGCGCTATCCAGTGCGCCATGCGCCAGACGATTATGGCGACAGTTCCGGCGCCGCTTTCAGACGCTGATGCAACCCCTGAAGCGCAACAAATGCCGGACGCGGACTCCAGTCGGGATTGAGCAAACCAAACGACGCCTGCTCGTGGTTTGGGTTCCCTTGCGCCCCCCACAGGACGGCAAAGTTCATATTCCATAAAAACATTGCCCCGACCCACGGACGCCCTTCCGTATCGCGGTACTGTTCATACACCCGCGTGATCGCGCGAACGATGTAGTCTGCCTGATCCTCAAACGTCAGCAGGTTGCCGAATTCAAACCCTGGCGTGTCGTTCGGCGTCGCCCATCCGTATTCGGTGATCCAGATCTGACGGTCGCCAAGACCGTGCTCGACCATCAACGCCCGTACATTCTCGACGTGGCGGAAGTAGTGGGTTGAATGGTCGTTCCAGCCCGGACGATCGCCGGGAAATTCGGGGTAGAGCCAGTCGGGAGAGTTTGCCGCGCCGCCCGGATGCACTGCCTGCGCGTCGAAATAGTCGCGCATCATGCCGTCTTTGTAGGTGTACATGGCCCGCAGATACTCCATGTCGGGAATGGCGCGCTCCGGGTCGAATACGCCGGTCGATGCCGGCGCCGCCGCCAGAACGTAGATGTTGGGATTGATCGCCTTGATGCGACGGTAACACTCTGCCAGGATTTCCACGTATCGCCCCGGATCTTCGGGCGTCACGCGACCGCCATTTTCGACCGCCAGATTTGGCTCATTCCAGATCTCGACAGCGGCAATGCGGTCACCGTATCGTTCCACCATTGCTGCCACAAAATTGCCCATGACACGCGGATCGCGCGGCTTGCCGCCATTTCCGGGAGGGTAGAACGCTGGCGATTGGACGATGTTCACCAGCAACTTCAGGTTGCTGGCAGATACATCGGCAACGATGTGGTCCAGCTCGTCCCAATAGTACACGCCCGGCGCCGCCTCGATGTCTTTCCAGTGCACCTGTTGCCGCACCCAGTCGAAACCGGCGATCTTCGTCAGCATCAGCACACGGCTGCGGTCGGTATAGTACAGGTGCGCCACCACGCCGAATTGCAGCGTAGACGTGCGCAGAAAGCGCGGCTGCGGCGTTGCGGGGTCCGGTGTATTCGCCGACGACGGTAACGCCGGCGTGACGCTCAGCGGCGGTTGAACTGTGGTCGTGGGGGGCATCACGTTCGGATTGGGGCGGGTCAGTGGATTGGTTGCCGCCGAGCCACAGCCGGTGAGCAGGGCGACAATGATACTGCACCACACGACCCAGCACAATAAACGAATGGCAGAAGAGTGCATGGTAATGATATGTTCCTCATCGAATCCTTATCTGAGCAATGGATCAAGGCAGTGAGAGCGAACGTATTATAAGCGATGCGGTATTTCCGGCAAAACAAAAGTTTTGGCAACAGTGACATCTACTTCCAGTATAATTCCCATAGAAAGAGAACATGATGCAGGCGACCGGGGACATCATGACCGAATCGACCGCTACTGAGGTGCAGCAGCTGATTGCCGAAGGGCGCGCCGCTGCGCTGGCAGGCGACACCTTCACGGCGCGTTCGCGGTTTCGCCGCGCCACTGAACTCGACAGCGAGAATGTCGATGCCTGGATTGGCCTGAGCAGCGTTGTGCCGATCCTCGCCGAGAAGCGCGATTACCTGCAACGCGCCCTGGCGATCGATCCGACCAACGCCGAGGCGACGGCGAGCCTGGCGTATGTCGAGAAGTTGCTGGCTGAAGGGCTGCAAATCGCCCCATCGCATCGCCGTCAGGAACGGCAGGCGAGCGGCGATGCTTCGCCATTGCTCTCTGCCCCGGAGCCGCCGACAACAACGGTCGAGGTTGCCTATTGCTATATCCACCCCGACCGCGAGACCGGATTGCGCTGCGTGCAGTGCAATCGCCCGATCTGCGGTTCGTGCGCACAAATGACCCCAGTTGGACAACTCTGCCCGGAGTGTCGCAAAGCGCGCCGTCCGCCGCACTATCAGGCAGACCTGTCGCATATGCTGATCGGCGGCGTCACCGGGTTCTTTGCGGCGCTGATCGGTTCAGTGCTGGTCGTTGTGCTTGGCGGCGTGCCGTTTCTGGGGTTGTTCCTGGCGATGCTGGCAGGACCGCTGACCGGCGGGTTGACAGCGCGCATTGTGGAGCAGTTGACCCGCAAACGCGGCAGGGCGATGCAGGCATCGGTCGGCGTTGGTCTGGGCCTTGGCGCGCTGCCGCTTTTTGGGTTCGGCGTCATTGCGCTGCTGAATGGCGCCTTCCTGCAACTGTTGCTCATCGGGTTGTGGGTGGCGCTGCTGATTGTGACGGCCGTTGCGCGGCTGCAGTAGCGGACGGGTCCCGGATCGACCGGCGCGTGTCTGAACACTTGCATCATTCATGTGAGATGCTTGGGTGGGCGAAGGCACTGCCTGCGCCCACCCAATCGCCTGCGCCCACCCATCAGACACGCTCTTAACTCGATGGTCGCGCAATGGATACCACGAATTCGTTCCCGGCAACGAACAGGTCTGGCTCTCGACCAATGGCCTGCCGGACTAACCGGATGGCGCGATACACGCCGCTGCCAATGCCGGTGACCAGCCCCCAGCGGCTGAACAGGGTGTACACTGTCGGATTGCGGAGCACATGAGCCGCCCCCATCTGAATGGCGTCAATCGTGACGGTGTTGGGCAACCCGCCTGGTGTGCGGATTTCCACCCGATTGTCAAAAACAAAGACCCGCACGGGTGCAGTGATCGTGTAGTCGCAGTGTGCCAGGGCATTGACCAGCAACTCGCGCAGCGCCTCCGGCGGCAGTTCGGGGAAGACTTCCGGCTCAAGGTCGCGGATACGGTGCGTCGTTGTCAGATGAATGTTCAGAAAACGCCTGGCGTCTTCCAGAATATCGAGCAAACGACCGCCGATCTGCTTGGCGTCTGAGGGTGCCGCGCTGAGATCGGCGCCCGGAACGCGCGCCGCCGCCAGATGCGATTGCGGAAGGAATTGCTGCGGGTTGTAGCCGAAAAAGAGCATGGCTGCCACTGTAGGGCGGATTATCCCACCGTGTTCGCGCGCTAGACGCAACTTCCGCAACAGGGTCTCAAGACCACCGCTCTCCTCCACCGAACGCTGATATGCCTGCTGCGTGAAGCGCTCGATAGCGCTGCCATCCAGATCGGCCAGTGTCGCCTGCACCAGGAGCGTCTCATCGTAGTAAAGGCTCTCGGCGGACTGAAACAGGCGCAGCAATTCCTGGCGCGAAGCGCGCCGACGACCCGAACTGGTGCGGATAAAGAAATCACCTCGTTGCTTTGTCTGGTAGGGTCGCTGGCCGCCTTTGGGTACATTGACAATGAGTACAGCGCGCCTCGCCTCGTCGTGCACGGTCTCCTGCACGACGGTGATCGGCGGCTCGCAGTTGTTGTAAGCGATCTGGTCCACGCGCCGCGCCAGACGATCAGCGTCGGCCACGCCAACAATGCGCCCGTCGTCGGTTACGCCGAAGATGAGTTGCCCGCCGTCAGTATTGGCGAACGCCACCAGCTCCGACGCGATGTCGTCGGCATGCACCTCGGCTTCTTTGAACTCGGTGTGCAGATGTTCGCCGCGATGGAGACGGTCGAGCAATTCCAGGAGCGTCATAGCGATTACCGGAACAGGACACGGACAGGCATGGATATTGTATCTTAATCCGTGCCTGTCCGTCGTATCCGCAGGCATTGGCGCGCTATGCGAAGGCGTCACGCCCTGCCATACACCGGGATCGCCGCCCCGCTGATGATGCGTGCATCGGGACCGACGAGGAACAGGATGACGCGCGCAATCGCTTCCGGCGCAACCCAGCGGCTGTGGTCGGCATTCGGGTCGGCGGCGCGATTGGCCGGTGTGTCGATCACACTGGGCAGGATGGCGTTGGCGGTAATGTTGGAGTCGCGCAGTTCAGCGGCAAGCGCCTCGGTCAGTTGCAACACCGCACGTTTGGCGGCGCCGTATGCCGCCACGTTTCTGGCGCTCTGCGTCGCTGTGCGGCTGCTCACGTTGACAATCGATCCGCCGCCGCGCGCCAGCATATGCGGTACACCGGCAGCGCTGGAAATGACCGCAGTCTTGAGATTGATGTCCAGTTGCTGTTGCCAGAGCGACCAGGGGGTGCGATGCACCGGTTCGCCGCCAGCGAAGCCCCCGGCGATATTCACCAGAATGTCGATGCCGCCATAGGCGCTGGCAACCTGAGCATACGCCTGTTGCACCGCCGTCTCATCGGTCAGATCGAGCGGCGCGCCATCCAGCCTCGCGCCAGTCGGCACGGTCAGACGTTGTCGCAGGCGGTCAAGGTCATCTGCGACAACATATGGAACCCATACCGTCGCACCGGCTTCGAGCAACGCCTGAACGACAGCGCCGCCGAGCGCTCCGGCGCCGCCGGTGACGATAGCAATTTTTCCTTCGAGCATCATCCTCTACCCATTTCTAGAGCGTTTCTCAGAAATAAAGACGCGAAGACGCAGAGTGCATCTTTGCGCCCTTGCGTCTCCGCGTTCATCTCTTCGAGCAATGCTGTCGCGCCTGGTAAGCAATGCGGTTATACGCCTGACAACAACGCTACGACATCGGCACCTGCGGGACGATCTTACCCTCGATGCGTTTGAAGATCTCCGCGATCGAATGGCCGGTGATGGTCAATCCGTGGTTCTTCAATCCAATAACCGCGCGCGACGGATCGGGCGCCTGGCGCACCAATTCGGCCACTTCAGCCGCCAGTTCGTAGGTGCCGCACGGGTAGTTCACCTGCGTTGACGGAATGGGGTCACGCCACCAGGCGTGGATGTGAATAATTGCGTGGACCTGCGGATGTTCGCGGTAGATCATGTAGTGCTCGATGGCGTCGACCGACACGCGACGCGGTTCGATATGCGGCGGCACGCTCAGGTTGATTTGCAGGTTTTCCGGGTCATATCCGGTCACCAGCAGAATATCGCGCCCGACGACATCGAGGCGGCTCTTATCCACCCCCGACGCCGACATCCAGAAATACTCCGGGTTGTGCAGCGCGCGGGCGCTCAGGTTGCCATAACTGAGACCGCCAATGCCGTACAGTCGCTTGACGTGGCGCAGTTCGCGCTCCGACAAATACTCCTGAATCGGGATGGCTGCCGGGAGCAACCCCATGCTGTCGAGTTTCATGCCCGCCCAACGGATCTGGCGGGTGGCTTCATCACCGTTCCAGAGATGATCCGGCAGGTCGGGCGTGAACTTATTGTTGATCACCAGATGGCTGCATGCCAGCGGTTGGATGCGCCGGTAGATCTGATCGAAAAACGCATGTTCGTCGCCATCGAGTCGCACGGTGTAATGCCCCTGTTCGATGGTGACGAAATGGCTCTCGAGCACGCCATCCACGCGCGTATTGTAGATCACCATGTTTGCCAGCGAGCGCACAATCAGCGGATAGGCCGCCTTCATCACATCCTGCTGATTCTCTTCGCCTTCGACGATCGTCACGACGAACGTTCCCTGCCCGCGACGATGGATCGGTCGGGGACGATCAATGTCGCACAGGTTCAGCACCAGGCGCGCGGACGGCGATTCGGTCGTTTCGTCGGCGCCCGACGGATCAGCAGCGATGAACGTATGGCCGTGGCGTGTCAATGCCGCGTTCAATCCCTGGGCAAACCAGTGGACAAAAGCATTGTGCGTGTTTTCGGCGGTTGTAAAGGTCAGATGTTCGTCTGGGGCGAGCCGCGGCCCCATCAATGGCGTCCAGGTATCCTGATGCATGGCAGTTCCTCGAAGATGTTGCAACGTGTCGAGCAACCTGCTCGTCTGCACAAAATCTTACGCAAGAATAGCCGCACCAGGCGTACCTGTCAAATTGAGAGGGTTTCGGCAACGTCCTCCTCGGCGCGTTCACGGGCAGAGCCAATCGAGAAGTATTTCGCCTCCGGGTGATGAATGACGATAGCTGCCGTGCTCTGCTCCGGAACCAACTGCCAGGCGTCGGTCAGCGAGACGCCGATCTGTTCGGCGGGCAGAACACTGAACAACTTCTCGTGCTCTTCGAGGTCCGGGCAGGCGGGGTACCCCCACGAGTAGCGTTTGCCCTGCGTTCCTTTCAGCCCCAACTGCTGACGGATGAGGCGGTTCGTGTACTCGGCGAGCGCCTCTGCCAGCGACACGCCCAACCCGTGGATGAAATAGGCGCGCGAGTAGTCGCCGGCGTGTTGCAGCGCCTCGGTCAGGTCATCGACCTTTCGCCCCATCGTGACGATTTGCAGCGCCACGACGTCATACTCACCGCTCTCGCGCGAGCGGAAGTAGTCGGCAAGGCAGAGGCGCTCACGCTCCGGTTGACGCGGGAACACGAAGTGCGTCAATTCGCGCGGCTGTGCGCCGTTCAGCGTCGAAGGCGGGTCGTAGACGATGACCTCGTGCCCGTCGCTCTGACAGGGGTAGTAGCCGTATACCACCTGTGGTTCGAGCCATCCATCGCGTTCCGCCTCACGCACCAGGTCGCGCACTTTTGCATCAAACTCCGCCTTCAGGCGCTCCCACTCCTCGCCTCTGGCGTTCTTTGCCCCCCATTGCAGGCGATACAGCGCGTTGCGGTCCAGGCACTCGACCACATCCACCAGTCGGATGCGGCGAAGGACCTTTGCCCCCCAGAACGGCGGGGTTGGAATCGGCACATCGGTGCGCACCGCCGAACGCACCTTCGACGTATCGCTCAGCGTCGCGCGTCCGAGTTCCGCCAGCGCCACGCGACCACGCTGTTTCTTGCCGAGCGACTCGGCGGCTTCCGCTTTCACGCGCTCAACGAACGCCTCGCGGGCTGCCGGGTCCGCCAGAGCATCGACTGTCTCCAGCCCTTCAAATGCGTCCTTGCAGTAGAAGACGCCTGGTTCGTAGGGGGTGTTCTCATCGACGAACAGGATGCGCTGGCCGTACTGCTTGTTGATCGCCGCACCACCGACCAGCACCGGGAACTTGAGACCGCGCCGGTAGAGTTCCTGCACACAGAGCGGCATCTGCTTCGAGGTGCTCACCAGCAGCGCCGACAATCCGATCGCGTCGGCATTGACCTCGACCGCCTTCTCGATGATGGTGTTGATCGGCACCTGTTTGCCGAGGTCGTAGACGGTGTACCCATTGTTGGCAAGAATGGTGTGCACCAGGTTCTTCCCGATGTCGTGGACATCGCCGTACACCGTCGCCAGCACGATTCGGCCTTTGGTGACGCCTTCCAGTTTTTCCAGGTACTGTTCCAGGTGCGCAACGGCGCGTTTCATCACCTCCGCGCTCTGCAACACGAAGGGCAGGATCAGTTGCCCGGCGCCGAACAGATCGCCGACCTCTTTCATTGCCGGCAGCAGGACGGTATTCAGCACATCAACCGCGACGGCGTTGCGGAAGGGCGATGCGAAGAGCGACTCACGCGAGCGTTGGGCAGGATCAACAACGCCATTGCTGCCGCCGGCGTGCGTCTCCGCTTCACAAATCCGCTCGGCGATCACCTGGTCGATGTCCGCCTCGATGCCTTCCTTCTTGCGATGGACGATCTTCCAGTGGATGCGTTGCGCAGCGGTCATCCCCGCGGTCGGGTCGGCGCGTTCGGCTTTTGCATCCGCCGTGTGCTCCTCGAAGAACTGAATGAAGCGCGCCAGCGCCTGATCGTCGCGGTCGAAGATCAGGTCCTCACAGACTTTGATCTGCTCCGGCGGGATCTCGGCATACGGTGTGACGTGCGCCGGATTGATAATCGCCGTATCGAGACCGGCATCGACGGCGTGCTTGAGAAACACCGAATTGAGCGTGGCGCGGGCATGCGGCGCGACGCCAAAACTCAGGTTGCTGACGCCGAGAGTCGTGAAGCATCCAGGGATGTGTTGCTTCACCAGGCGAATGCCTTCAATGGTTTCGATGGCGGCGCGGCGCAGTTCTGATTGACCGGTGGTGATCGGGAAGGTCAGCACATCGAAGATCAGCGCTTCAGCCGGCACGCCATACTCGTCCTGCGCAATCTGTGCAATGCGTTTTGCGATCGCCAGTTTGCGTTCAGCGGTGTGCGCCATCCCTTCCTCATCGATCGTCATAGCGATGGTTGCCGCGCCATAGCGCGCCACCAGCGGCAGCGTGCGGTCGATCTTATCGCCGCGCCCGCCTTCGAGCGACACCGAGTTGACCACCGCGCGACCGGGGTAGATCGCCAGCGCCGCTTCGAGCACATCGGCTTCGGTCGTGTCGATCACCAGCGGCAATTCGACGTTCATCGTCAGCTTTTTGACCAGTTTGACCATCATCTCGCGCTCATCAGAGCGTTCGGTCATTGCCACGCACACATCGAGCAGATGCGCGCCCGAGTCGACCTGTTCGCGCGCCACTTCGAGCACGCCGTCGTAATCCTCGTTCAGCAGCAGGCGTTTGACCTTGCGTGAACCGAGCGTATTGACCCGTTCGCCGATGATGGTCAGCGTGCCTTCCTGCTGCAGTGCAGCCGCGCGCACTCCTGATGAAGCGCTCGGAATGTACTCGATGTCGCGGACTTTCGGCGGAACGACGCCAACCACCTCGCGCAACCGGCGAATATGCGCCGGGCGCGTGCCACAGCACCCGCCGACGACCGCCACGCCATAATCGTGGACGTACTCACCCAGGATGCGCGCGAATGGTTCTGGTTCCATCGGGTAGACCGTCTCGCCGTTGACCTCGATTGGCAGACCGGCGTTGGGGATACACGAGATCGGCTTACGCGAGTGCCGCGTCAGATACCGGATCGCCTCGCGCATATGCTCAGGACCGGTAGAACAATTCAGGCCGATCACATCGACCGGCATCGCTTCGAGGGTGGCAATGATTGCGGGAACCTCCGTGCCGAGGAGCATCTTGCCGGAGAGATCGAGGAACACCTGCGCCTGCACCGCGACATCCGGGCGATTGAGTGCGGCTTTGGCGCGGCGAATGCCGTCGAGCGCCGCTTTCACTTCGAGAATATCGACGCTCGTTTCGACCAGCAGCACA
The DNA here is from genome assembly GCF_057785375.1 of Roseiflexus sp. NCBI lineage: Bacteria > Bacillati > Chloroflexota > Chloroflexia > Chloroflexales > Roseiflexaceae > Roseiflexus > Roseiflexus sp. The sequence goes on along the minus strand of NZ_JBYNRX010000003.1, from coordinate 69,895 downwards.
TCGACGCCGCCTTCGATCAGCGCCGTTGCCTGCTCGTAGAAAATATCAGACAACTGATCGAACGTAATATCAGAAAGCGCCGGGTCGTCAGACGAAGGAAGTTTGCCGGTAGGACCCATCGAACCGGCCACGTAGCGCGGCCTGCCGTCGCGCGCCTCGAATGCGTCGGCGACGCGCCGCGCCAGGCGCGCAGCCGCGACATTAATGGCGTGCGTCTGCCCGGCAAGTCCCCATTCTTCCAGGCGCGGGCGTGTCGACTGGAAGGTGCAGGTTTCGAGCACATCCGCGCCCGATTCCAGAAAGGAGGCATGAATCTGCTCGATCACGTCGGGGCGGGTGATGACCAGATAATCGCGCGCGCCGAAGGTGCGCTCGCCGCCATAATCGGCAGGCGTCAGATCGAATGTATCGATGCTGGTGCCCATGGCGCCGTCGTAGATCAGAACACGCTCGCGCAGGGCTTCGAGGTATGTGGGTCTCTTCGTCAAGGAAACACCTCGCAATTTGGCTTGATGACAGGTCCTGTCTCGATCAGGAATCGCATCCGGCTGGATGTGGCAGGGGTTGCTAATGAAAAACCTCACGCACCTGCGCGAGGTTCCCGGAAGCCTCATCACCACTCATCTTCCAGCCTGCGCTGCCGAAGTTGCCACCCTATAGCCGGGGATCGTGCGATCGTTTGACCTGCTCGATCCGGCGGTTACGGGTTGGCGGAGCTTCATCGGGCCGGTCCCTCCACTCCTCTGGATGAGCATCTTTATGTGGTAGTATAGCATAGCGAAGAAAAGTGCGTCAATGTCAATTGATTCATAAGTCCACTGCACACCGGCTTCACCACCAGGGACCCGAAGCGCACGAAGGGGAAGAACCATGAAGCGCATGTCCTTCGTGTCCCCTGGTGACCTTCGTGGTTTCGTGGTTACCGCTTTGTGCAGTGAAGTCATTCGTCCATCGCTTGACATCCCCCGTCTGGAGTGCTACCATATATCTCGCAGAAGGGCGGTTAGCTCAGTTGGTTAGAGCGCCACGTTGACATCGTGGAGGTCACTGGTTCAAGTCCAGTATCGCCCACCAGTGTCACATGAGAATTGAGAATTGAGCATTTCGTCTCAGTTCCAATTCTCTTTTTGTTTGCGGGTTAGAGATTAGGGATCAGGGATTGGAGCAATGAGATCAATGAACTTAACCCTCACCCCCTGACATCCCCTCCTTCACAGCCATGATGCGAGTGTTGCGCGTCTTGTTGTCCAGTCTTCTGCTGACCTGCCCGGCATGCCAGCGCGGGCGCATGTTTCGTTCGCGGTTCACGATGAATGTACGCTGCCCGGTGTGCGGCATTGTGTTCGAGCGTGGCGCCGGTGAGTTCAGCGGCGGGATGGCGATCAATACGGTGGCTACCTCGTCGGTTGCGGTCAGCGGTGCAGCGCTGGCGTTTTTTACCGATATGCCGGTCTGGCCTTTGATTGTCGCGCTGACGCTTGTCTCGGTGGCGTTCGCTATCTGGTTCTACCGGTATGCGCGCGCGTTGTGGGCAGGCATTCTGTATCTGACCGGCTCGATACGGGAAGATTAATCAATGGCTCTTTACGAACATCTGCGCGATGTGATCGTGCGTCTGGCGGTGGAGCGTCCGGCAAAGGGGCGCTCTACTGCCGATTGGGCTGATACGCTTGCGGCATCGGGAGCAAAACTCAAGGAACGCATGGTCGCCAGCGCCGATACGCCTGCCAATTGCCGGCAACTCAGGCATATCATCGGATTGGAGCGCTGGGGGCAGCGCCGAATGCGCGTTGCGCTCGGCGAGCCGTTCATCAACGATGAGATGGACGGGTATCAGCCACCGGTGGACTTAAGCCTCGCCGAACTGATCGATGTCTTCCTCAACACGCGTGACGAAACAGTGCAACTGGCGCGGCGCTGCGCCGCCGATCCCCGCGCTGAATCCACCCTGGTGAGGCATAATCAACTCGGTCCGCTCAGCATTCGTGGTTGGTTGCAGTATCTCGATCTGCACGCCAATCTTGAGGCGCGTCGGTTGCGTTGACCGACGCTACGAAGGCTTCGAGCCAGCGCCAGACTGCTGCCAGCGCCTCGACATCAGCCGTCAGATAGGCGATAGCCGGCGCCAGTATGTCGAACAGCGATGGTTGCCCCTGCCATTGCCGGTATGCTTCCCATGCCAGTGTCCAGTGATCGGCGCCAGGGGGCCACGTCCACCCCAGCCAGCGCGCAATGGCTTTCAGCCCGCCGCCGCGCTGATCGCTCAAACGGGGAACGGGCAGTGCGACACGCCGGTTCAATTCGCGTTGGGCATCGATCATGAACGGCGCAAGGTTCTGGCGTGTTTGCGGATCAGCGCTCTGTGTCAGCATCAGGCGCTCGGCTTCGCCCCAGTGCGCCAGCGCGCCGCCAACGATATGCGCTGTGTCGAGCACGTGCTGCCATCCTTCCTCAGCATTCCGCACCCATAGAACGGGAACGCCGTCGATCCGCGCGTTCTTGCCGGCAAACAACGGTTCCACCACGATCACGAAGCGATCTCCCGGCGCGCTGGCAAGCCCGAATGCCCACGGCTCACGCGTCTGTGGGTCGCTCTCAATATCGAGAAAGAGCCGGACGTCGGGAAGTGTCGGAAGGGCGGCGCTGACCGGCGCCGGTTGATCGGCGAGCAATGCCTGCGCCTGGCGCCGGAGACGCGCGCCTGACGCAGGTGAGCGTTCCGGCAGCGCCGCCAGGATCGCGGGATCGAGCGTCACAACCTGATCCATCCGGTGGATGCCGCGCCGCCGCAGGGCGCTCCCCTGCCGCTGGCTCAGTCCAGGAAGCAGGGCGATGTCGCGGGTTTCGCGCGCCGTGGCATCGCACGCCGTGCGCCATGGACAGAATGGACAATGGTCACTGTCGAACCAGATGACCGGGGCTTCTCCATTGGCAATCGCAGCGGCGCGGCGCACGTGGGCAGTGAATCCGGCGAGCGGCGCCGACTGACGCTTGATCAATGCTGGAGCATGACCATTTGCGCCGAGCCATAGTTCACCCGGCGGATCGATCGCATCTCCGCGCGCTTGCCTGACAAGCCAGCGCCACGAGTCGAGCAGGAGCCGATCCCAACGGGCGGGACGGGTATGCAGCACAATGGCGACCGGCTCGTATGTCCATCCGCCTGATAAGGCGGTTGTCCGCCGTTGGAGAAGATCGGGAGCGCCGCGCAACAGGCGATCGCCAATTGGCGCTTCGAACGCGGCGCCAGCGATTGCTGCCGCGCCCCGTTGCATCGCATGGTATGTCCGTGTCACCCGTTCGTCCCATGTGAATGCGGAGAGATCTTCGACATTCTCGATGGCGGAGATGACTCTGTATTTGTGGTTGGCACGCAGTGCAATGCGCGCCCGGGCATCGGCGGTAGGCGCAGTCTGTGGTGGTTGACCGCCGCGCCGGTCGAGCCAGATGCGGCGCTCACACCGCACCAACCACGCCAGGTCGGCGGCGTCGAGCAATGAAAGATCGGTGAACCGTGGGCGCCCGTCCGTAGGTTATCTCCTGCCAGGGGTTGCAACTTCGGACTCATCGGCGTCTATCGGGCACGTAGGGGTTTCACCACGCACGCACGACCAGAAAGCGCTGCACCGTCGCCATGCGGCGTGTCGTGCCGTGTGCGCCGCCGAGCCAACGGCAAGGGTAATGCGACCGGCGAGGGAAGATGCGAGCGCCACCTGATGATCGTTCACATGCAGCAGTACTGCGCCATCGCCGCCGACTGCCAGCACTCCGGCGTCAGCGCCGGGGGCGACCCCCTGCTGCGCCAGGAACGCTGCCGCTGCCGGTTCGACATCGACGGCAGCAATAACGCCGCGCATTCCGGCAGTGCACGCAGTGAGCGGTTGCGGCGCCCGGTTGACGGATGTGCGCGTTTCGGGATCGCTCTCCAGAAAGGACTTGAGCGCTGCAACCAGACGCTCCGAGGTGATGTGTTCGAGCTGGCACGCCAGCATATCGGCTTCCTCTGGATCGATGCCCAGATTCTCGACCAGGAAGATGACCCAAAGGCGGCGACGCGAGAGAATGCGCTGCGCCCACTCCTCACCATCCGGCGTGAGGGTGACGCCCTTGTACGGCTGGTATGCGAGCAGCCCCCGCTCTTCCAGCCGATGGCACATTTCATTGGCAGAAACCTGTGAGACCCCGAGTTTGTTCGCCAGCAACGACAGCGGCACCGGCTGATCCGGCGCACTGCGCAGGAGTGCGGTCATCACCAGGTACATTTCGACGCTTTCGCTCACGCGCTCCTCCCGCCATATTCGGGCATGCCATACATCTCATGGGTAGCATACGACGGCGAGCGCAGGCTGTCAACTCATCGAGCCGGAAGTTCACGCGGCGCGCCATGATCCGCCGGGCAATATGCGCCAGCGAATACGGCGGATCATGGCCAACCTTGCAGTCTCACTGCGTCCGCCTGAAAGTGCAGTGATGGACACTGAGAGTCTCGATCTCCGCGAGGATGCGGATCTCCGTCGTCTTCGTGTCGAACGCTGGCGTATTATCTATGCAGTCTATGACATCGAGCAGTGGTCTGGATTCCGGCGCTGCGTCGCCGTCCCCTATGAATGATTATGATTATGAGGATATTGCACGACTGAAGGAGTGACCTTTATTAGCCTTTTCGTTCACTCTGGAGCGCGCTCTCGAACGCCTGGATCAACGTTTGCACCGCCGTCGTCACCGGCAGCGTCCCTTCGACGACCGCCTGTTCGATGGCGGGCAGTCGCTCCTGCACGACGGGATGCCCGAAGAAGCGGGAGCGCAGGTGGTCTTCGATCAGGGTGTAGACCCAATCGCGCGCCTGATCGCGGCGTCGCGCAGCGAACACGCCCGACGCCGTCGTTTCGTCGCGGAAGCGTTCGATCTCGCGCCAGATTTCCGCGATCCCCTCACCAGTCTGCGCCGAGCAGATATAGGCGCGTGGACGCCACCCTTCCGTGGCCGGCGTCAGATAGCGCAGCGCGTGGGTATATTCCGCCTGCGCCGCCAGCGCACGCGCACGGTTGTCGCCGTCGGCTTTGGTGATCAGCAGGGCATCCGCCAGCTCGATGATTCCTTTCTTGATCCCCTGCAATTCGTCGCCGGCGCCTGCCAGCATCAGGAGCAAGAAGAAATCGACCATTCCGCGCACGGCGATTTCGCTCTGACCGACGCCGACGGTTTCGACCAGCACAATATCGAACCCTGCGGCTTCGCAGAGGAGAAGCGTTTCCCGGCTTTTGCGCGCCACGCCGCCGAGGCTGCCGCCCGTCGGCGACGGGCGAATATAGGCGTTCGGGTGCCGTGACAGACGCTCCATGCGCGTTTTGTCGCCGAGGATGCTGCCGCGCGAGATACTGCTCGACGGATCGACCGCCAGCACCGCCGTGCGATGCCCGCGCTCGCAGAGCATCGTGCCGAGCGCCTCGATAAATGTGCTCTTGCCGACGCCGGGCACGCCGGTGATGCCCACGCGCAGCGCGCCGCCGGTGTACGGCAGCAGCGCGCGCAACACCTCCTGCGCCAGCGCCATGTGCGCCGGCGCATTACTCTCGATCAGCGTAATGGCGCGCGCCAGGATCGACCGATCGCCGCTGCGCACGCCGGCCACATACTCGTCAACCGTCAGCAGGCGGCGACGGGGAGAAGGCGGCGCTGCCGACGCATTCACCTGCTGCCTCGGCAACCCGTCATGCCCGCCGGTTACCCCTTCCACCACCGAAAGACCAAACGGCATCTCTTCAGAGGAAGCGGAGTTTTGCCCGTTGCTCATGCTGCATCTCGCGTCTGAACTGTCGGACCGGTCTCGACGCCATCGCCGTGCAGCCGCCGTTGCAATTCGAGGAGCAGTTTCTCCGCTGCCACCGGGATGATCGTGCCCGGACCGAAGATCATGGCGGCGCCGTGCTCGCGCAGGAACTCATAATCCTGCGCCGGAATGACACCGCCGATCACCACCACAATATCGTCGCGCCCCAGTTTGCGCAGTTCTTCGACCAGTTGCGGCAGGAGCGTCTTGTGCCCGGCTGCCAGCGAACTGATGCCGACCACGTGCACATCGTTCTCGACTGCCTGACGCGCCACTTCTTCCGGCGTCTGGAACAGCGACCCGATATCCACATCGAATCCCAGGTCGGCGAACGCCGTCGCCACCACTTTGGCGCCGCGGTCATGCCCGTCCTGCCCGATTTTAGCGACCAGGATACGCGGACGGCGCCCTTCACGCGCAGCGAACGCATCCGCCAGCGCGCGCACGTGGTGAATCTGCTCGACATCGCCGAACTCGCTGCTGTAGACGCCCGACACTGCGCGGATGGTTGCCTTGTAGCGCCCAAAGACCTTTTCCATCGCCATTGAAATCTCTCCCAGCGTTGCACGCGCCCGCGCCGCCTCGACCGCCGCTTCCAGCAGATTGCCTTCGCCGGTTGCGGCGACGCGGGTCAGCGCTTCGAGCGCCGCCTGTGTGCGCGCCTCATCGCGCTCGGCGCGCAGTTTCTTCAGCCGTTCGATCTGCGCCTGCCGCACTGCCGTGTTGTCCACTTCCAGGATTTCAATCGGCGCTTCGTAGGGCAAGCGATACTTATTGACCCCGACAATCGTCTCGCGCCCGGAGTCGATATGCGCCTGACGGCGCGCTGCTGCCTCTTCGATGCGCAGTTTCGGCACCCCGGCTTCGATGGCTTTCGCTATGCCGCCCAACTCCTCGACTTCCTGGATATGCGCCCATGCGCGCCGCGCCAGCGCATCGGTCAGCCACTCGAGGTAGAACGCGCCGCCCCACGGATCGACCATCTTGCAGATGCCGGTTTCCTCCTGGAGATACAGTTGCGTATTGCGCGCAATCCGCGCCGAGAAGTCGGTCGGCAGCGCAATCGCCTCGTCGAGCGAATTCGTGTGGAGCGACTGCGTGTGACCCAGCGCGGCAGCCATCGCCTCGATACAGGTGCGCGCCACATTGTTGAACGGGTCCTGCTCGGTCAGGCTCCAACCCGACGTCTGGCAGTGCGTGCGCAGCGCCAGCGAGCGCGCGTCTTTGGGCTCGAACTGCTTGATAATCTTCGCCCACAGCAGACGCCCTGCACGCATCTTGGCAATCTCCATGAAATAGTTCATGCCGATTGCCCAGAAGAACGAAATGCGCGGCGCAAACGCATCGATGGACAACCCCGCCTTCAACCCGGCGCGCACATATTCCAGACCGTCCGCGAGCGTGTACCCCAGTTCCAGGTCGGCGGTTGCGCCCGCCTCCTGCATGTGGTAGCCGGAAATGCTGATGCTGTTGAACTTCGGCATGTGCTTCGCCGTATAGGCGAAAATATCGGCGATGATGCGCATCGACGGCTCAGGCGGATAGATGTACGTATTGCGCACCATGTACTCTTTGAGGATGTCATTCTGAATGGTGCCGGTCAGTTGCTCCTGGCGCACCCCCTGCTCCTCGGCGGCGACGATATAGAACGCCATCACCGGAATGACCGCGCCGTTCATCGTCATCGAGACCGACATCTGATCGAGCGGGATGCCGTCGAACAGGATTTTCATGTCGAGCACCGAGTCGATCGCCACGCCTGCCTTGCCGACATCGCCGACCACCCGCGGATGGTCGGAGTCGTAGCCACGGTGGGTCGCCAGGTCGAAGGCGACCGACAGCCCCTTCTGGCCGGCTGCCAGGTTGCGCCGGTAGAACGCATTGCTCGCCTCGGCGGTCGAGAACCCGGCATACTGGCGAATCGTCCAGGGCTGGGTCACATACATGGTCGGGTAGGGACCGCGCAGATAGGGCGGGAGGCCGGCAGTGAAGCGCAGGTGCTCCAATCCGGCAATATCCTCGGCGGTGTACAGAGGACGTACATCGATCTGTTCCATCGTGCGCCAGACCAGCGCATCGAGCGGTTTGCCTGCCTCGCGTTCAGCGCGCTCGCGCCACTGCGCCGGCGTGGGAGCAGCGGCGCCATCACGATAGGGAAGCGTCGTAAAATCCGGGGTTTTCACGCGACAACTCCTTTCAACTGCTGCAACCGCACCAGGGTCTCGTAACAGTTCGCTCGAAGATGAATAAACTCATCGACCCCGGCCGCCCGATGGGCTTCGACCTGATCGGCAGGATACCCTGCCAGCACGACGGTGATATCGGGACGATTCGATTTTATCAGATTTGTCAGTGGTGGCACAATCTCCGGATATGTATCGTCGGTCGAGCAGATCGTGACGATGCCTGCTCCCGATGCCAGCGCCGCCTGCGCCGCTTCTTCGACGGTGGCGAACCCATCGTTGCCGATCACCTCGAAGCCGCCCGCCTCGAAGAAGCCGGTTGAGAAATCGGCGCGCGCCTTATGCTGCGGAATTGGTCCCATATTGGCGAGGAAGACCTTCGGGCGCGCACCGGTGCGCGCGGCATACGCCTCCGCCGCCAGGCGCAGCGCCTCGAACTGTTCCGCCGCGCGGTGCGCCGGGATCGGTTCGACCGTCGGACCTGCCGCGTCGCCCGACGCCAGCGCCGTCGAGAGTTCGCCAAGGGTGGCGCCGGCGCGCACTGCTGCCAGCGTCAGTTCCACCAGGCGATCCGGCTGCACTGCCGCCAGTGCGTCGAGCGCCGCCTGACAGACCTGCGAGTCACGTGTCCGGCGCACGCGCTGCACATCGGCGGTGCGCTCCGCCTGGACTGCGGCATGATCCACCGGGCGCACCGTCAGCGGTTTCTCCTTCAGGTTCGGATACATGTTTACGCCGATGATCACCTCGCGGCGCTGTGCAATCGCGGAAAAGCGCTCGCTGCGGATTGCGGCTATCTCAGATTGCGGGAAGCCGTCCATCAGCGCAGCAGCCATACCGCCGCGACGCTCGATCTCCTGGAAGAGCGCCCATGCCTTCTGCGCCACCTGATCGGTCAGCGACTCAATCGCCCAGGAGCCGCCAGGCGGATCGATCAGGCGGATAAAATTGCACTCCTCCTGAAGAATGGTCTGTACATTGCGCGCAATCCGGCGCGAAAACTCGTCGGGCAGGCCCCACGCCTCATCGAAGTGGCTGACGTGCAGGCTATCGACGCCGCCCATCACGCCGGCCATCGCCTCAGCCGTGGCGCGCAACATATTGTTGTACGCATCGAACCGCGCCTTCGTCCAGGCGGATGTGCGCCCGTGGATGCGCATCTTCTGCGCCTCCTCGCCGCCGCCAAACGCCTCGACGACACGCGCCCACAGCATCCGCGCTGCGCGCAATCGGGCAATTTCCATAAAGAACTGTGAACCGATTGAGAACGCAAACAGCATGCGCGGGGCAACCACATCAACATTAAGTCCGCGCTCCTGCATCGCGCGCAGGTATGCCACTCCGGTCGCCAGTGCGCACGCCAGCTCCTGGACTACCGTCGCGCCGCCATTGTGATACCCGTTCGTCGCTACGGCTATCGTCCGCAGGCGTGGTGCGTGGGTCTGCGCCCATGCCGTCCAGCGCGCCATCAGGTCGTAAGAGCGATCCAGCGACAGCGGCAACGTCCCGGAGGTTGCGAGCGCGCCGAGCGGATCGGCGCCGATGCATCCCTGAATCTGATCGTGCGCGATACCGTACCGTTCTGCAGCAGCCAGGATCAGCGCCGCAACCGGCAGCGCATCGGCGCCGGCTACCACGAGCAGTGGCATGCGGTCGATCGCCACGCCATCGAATAGCGTCACCGCATCATCGGCACAGGCGAGCGATGTGCCGCCTGCGCCGACCAGGTCTACCGGCGCGGCGTCCGGGTCAAGCCCGTGGAGCGTCGCCCGATCAAGCGACAGGTTGAGCGTCGTCAACCCGCGCGGCAGATCATCGCGCGCCGCCTGATTGACCTCGCGCGCCGTCGGATACGGCAGTTCCTGACACACCTCCCAGCGCCCGACGACATAGCCCAGCGTCCGGGTGCTGCGCACAAATGGCGCAAAACCGGGGAGTGAGTTGACGTGCGGCAGGGATGCACTATCTTCGGCGTTGTAGATCGGCTGAAGACCGATCTGCTCATAGGTTCTGGTGATCAGTCGCTTCTCGAACGGCGCGCCTTTGAGCGTTTTTTCCGCTGCTGCACGCCATTCCTCGTAGGTAGCGGGAGGGAACATATCGAATAGCAGTTGTGTTGCTGCATCGCCAGCCGTAGTGGTCTGCGCCTCATTGCTCATAGCAGTGCTCCTCGCCGGCAGTCTTATGATGAACGCACACAGGATAAGAGTAGTATATCAGTAAAAATGCGCGTTTGGTTACTATTATCAGAGAACTCATGACGGTTTTAGAGCAGGCTCCTCTTCTCGATGCCGTAATCATAAGATGTGTGTAAGAATCTCAGTTCCTCCACGTATGTTACAGTCCCACAACCGGTTGAGCCGGGTCGTGCTGTTGGGGTGCAGGCATGCATTGTCAGGCGGCAAGCACGCACCTTCCCGAGGCGATGCGCCCTGGCTGGCGACTGAAGTCGCGCTGGGCAGGCGTTCCGCCGGGCGTCCACCTGCGCGGTTCGGCATGCTCACCGCGCGTGGACGCCGCCGTTCCCGTCCACCTGCGCGGACGGTCGGCCGCAGGCTCCCCAGGAGCGATTTCAATCGCTGGCAGCCGAAGCGTCGTTTCCTGACAAATCATGCCTGCACCCGTGCTGTTGTTGCCCCTTGACAGTCGCCATGGATAGTTGTATACTCCAAATAGTTTGATTTATCAAACTATTTGGAGTATCGAATGTATCACCAACACGATCCGCCCTACACTCCAGAGCGCGTGGCTGAACTGTTCAATCTCGTGCAAAGCGAGCTCATGGGGCAGAGCATGGAGGCGCTCTTGCAATTTCTTCAGCGCACCAGTCTTTCGATGCCGCGGCTGGTTTCGCTCATGTACATTCATCGCCGCCACACGACGACTATCTCGTCGTTGAGTGAGCATCTCAATCTGGCATTAGCCACCACCAGCCAGATCATCGACCAGTTGGTGCAGGACGGACTGGTTGAGCGCAGCGAAGCGCCGCACGACCGGCGACAGAAGCTGATTTCGCTCACTGCCGCTGGCGCGGCGCTGGTTGCCGAAGCGCGCCAGATCCGGCTGAACGAAGCCAGTCGCCATCTCCAACGCCTGCCGCCCGACGTGCTGGCGCAACTGGGGGAGGCGCTCAGCGCCGCATGTCGCGAGTGGAGTCTGGCCACCCCATCCTGAGCGCATGGTTTCGGAATACCAGGCTGGCAGGGCAATCCGCCAGCCGACGTTCAGCGCCGTTGTTCATCGATGGCGCTATGGAAGCGTGCTGTCAAGAAATGACGGATCATCGACACACAGGAGTATCACAACCGTATGGCAACGACAACTTCTCCGGCTCTTGCAGCCACAACCCGAATCGATTATGCAGCGACGCTCGATCAGCGCAGCAAACTGCTGATTCTGATCGGCGTATTGCTTGGACTCTTCCTCGCGGCGCTGGATCAGACGATTGTCTCGACTGCTCTGCCGCGCATTGTGGCTGATCTCCACGGCATTGAGATGATCGGCTGGGTATCGACCAGTTATCTGCTCGCTTCCACGGCAATGGTGCCGATTTACGGCAAGATCTCGGACATGTACGGACGCAAATATGTCTTGCTGTTTGGGATTGTCGTTTTCCTGCTTGGCTCGTTGCTCTGCGGGCTGGCTGGCGATATGACCCAACTGGTGTTCTTCCGCGGCTTGCAAGGCTTTGGCGCAGCGGCGCTGACCTCGATCGCATTTGCCATCCCGGCCGATCTGTTTGCGCCGCTGGAACGGGCGCGCTATCTGGGATTGTTCGGCGCAGTGTTTGGTCTGTCGAGCGTGGTAGGTCCGTTTATTGGCGGTTTGCTCACCGACAACCTGAGCTGGCACTGGGTCTTCTTTGTGAATCTGCCGCTTGGCGTAGTGGCGCTGAGCTTTATTGTCGCTAAACTGCCGCGCCTGCACAGCGGACTCAAGCCGGTGATCGACTATGCTGGCGCAGCGACGCTGCTGCTCACCGTGATTCCCTTTTTGCTTGCGCTGACGCTTGACAAGAATGATCACCCGTGGACGTCGCCGCTGATTCTGAGCTTGTTCGCTATCAGCGCGGTTGGTTTAATCCTCTTTCTGGGGATCGAACGACGTGCCGAGTCGCCGATCCTGCCGCTGTACCTCTTCCGTATCCCACCTTTACCCTGATTGCCCTGATTGGCGTGACGGTGGGCGCAACGCTGTTCGCTGCGATCTTCTTTCTTTCCCTCTATCTGGTCAATGTGCTGGGGGTGAGCGCAACCGCTGCTGGAACGACGCTCATCCCGCTTACGCTGAGTATGGTCGTCGGGGCGATGGTCTCGTCGCAGATCGTGCAGCGCACCGGTCGTTACAAGTGGGTGATTGTCAGCGGCATGGCGATCATCGTTGCGTCGCTCTGGTGGCTGACAACTCTTACCCCCGACACCTCGATCTGGATGGTGCGTCTGCGGATGATCACGTTGGGGTTGGGGCTTGGACCGGCGCTGCCGATTCTCAATCTGGCGATGCAGAACGCGGTACCGCGCACCGATCTGGGAGCGGCGACGTCCAGCCGCCAGTTCTTCCAGCAGATCGGGCAGGTGGCGGGGTCAGCCGTTTTCGGTGCGCTGCTCACCGGTGTGTTGACCACGACCTTGAGCGCTGATCTGGCGCCAATTCAGGCTCAATTGCCGCCTGCCCTGGCGGCGCGCTTCGACAGCAGCGCGTTGCGCAACGGCATGGGTGCAGGCGAGGGGGCAAGCGGCGCGGCAATCGATCCTGCGGTGCAGATCGATCAGGCGATTGCGGGGCAGTTCGCAAACCGTCGTGATTTGATCACGCGAGCATTGCGCGACGCTGATCCGGCTGCGATTGCCGCCCTGCAAGCCGATCCGCAACTGCTGGATCAGCAGAAGGCAATGTTGGACAGGATCGAGGCATTGCCAGCGACGGTGCGTGAACAGGCGCTGACGCAGGCGCTGAGTCAGCTCGACAAGGCTGAACAGGAAGCCCGCGCCAGCGGACGATCGCTTGGCGAGCAGATTGGCGCTGCGCTGAAGGATGCGTTCACAGCCAGCGTTACAACGATCTACCGGTACGCGATCTGGCTGGCCGTCATCGGGTTGATGCTGTCCCTGTTCATTCCCGAACTGCCGTTGCAACGCAGTTATAGCCAGAGCATAGCGCCGATGATCGAGTAGGACGACAGGCAGCGGAGGAGCAGGCGATGCCGCACTCCTCCGCTTTATCTTAACAACCCATTTGCAATTTCCTATTCCATATGCTATAATCACTCCTGCTAACGCGGGAGTGGCTCAGTCGGTAGAGCGATACCTTGCCAAGGTATAGGTCGCGGGTTCGAATCCCGTCTCCCGCTCCAAAAAGCCGTTCGAAAGAGCGGCTTTTCCATTTCAGCACCTCTGAACGATGAGCGATCTGACCCACCTCGACGAATCCGGCAAAGCGCGCATGGTCGATGTCGGCGCGAAGGACGAGACGCTGCGCGAGGCGGTGGCGCGCGGCGAGGTGCGTATGCGCCTCGAAACGTTGCAGCGCCTGGCGGCTGGCGATATGCCCAAGGGCGATGTACTCGCCGCAGCGCGGATTGCCGGCATCATGGCCGCCAAACGCGCTCCTGACCTGATCCCGCTCTGCCATCCGCTGCTGCTGACGCACGTGGCGGTGGATGTGCGCCTCGATGCAGCAACCTCAACTGTGCAGATCGAAGCGACCGTGCGCACCATTGGCAAAACCGGCGTCGAGATGGAGGCGCTCACCGCCGTGAGCGTTGCAGCGTTGACAATCTACGATATGTGTAAAGCCATCGACCGCGAGATGCAGATCGGCGCTATCCGCCTGGTGCGCAAGAGCGGCGGACGCAGCGGCGAGATCGTCAGTGAAGCGATCAGTGCAGGAGATACCCCCCATCCACCGGCAGCGTAACGCCGGTCACATACCCGGCCTGCGCCAGGTAGAGCACGGAGCCCGCAATGTCGTCCGGGCTGCCGACGCGCCGCAGCAGCGTCGTTCGTGCGACCTGTTCCTGATGTTCGGCGCTCCAGTCGTCGGGGAGGAGCACCGGACCCGGCGCCACGGCGTTGACCCGCACCTCGGGCGCCAGGTCTTTCGCCAGCGCCCTCGTCAGGGCAATAACCCCGCCTTTGCTGACCAGATAGGGCGTGTGGTTGCGCCAGGGACGCTCGACGCCAACATCCGCAATGTTGACGATTGAGCCGCGTGACGCGCGCAGGGCATCGACGGCACGTTGGGCGACGAAGAACATGCTGCGCAGATTGGTGTGGAGCAACTCGTCCCACTGCTCTTCGGTCACACTCCCAACCGGCGTCGGTCCCCAGATGCCCGCGTTGTTGACCAGTAAATCGAGGCCCCCCCACTGTGCCAGCGCTTCATCTACGACACGTTCACAGTCAGCGCTGCGGCTCAGGTCGCCAGGAATGGCGATAGCGGAAGCGCCAGTTGCGCGCAATTCCGCCAGGACCTGCTCAGCCGCCGATGCTGACGCATGGTAATGAATCGCAACGCGCATGCCCGCGCGACCGAGCGCCAGGGCAATTGCCCGCCCCAATCGTCGCGCCCCGCCGGTCACCAGCGCCGTTTTGTCGTGAAGACTCATAGTGTGCATCTCTGTCGTCATACTAACGTGCGGTCAGTCAGACAAGATGTTCGCGCGCCCGATTCGCACGGCGCACCGGTCAACGCGCAGCGGCAGTCGTAGACGTTGACCGCGCCCTGGCATCAGCAGCCCCAGCGGGGCTTTCACTTGCGGTGAGCGCAGTCGAACCGCGTGCAGTGAGCGCAGTCGAGCCGCGTCCTCAGCGAGGGCTTTCGCCCGCAGCGCCCCGGCGTCCCGCTGCGCGCTCCGTCAGTATGGTACGAATAACCGCGCATGAGTATCAGTAACGGGAGTTACGCAGTCGCCTCACGGGCAAGCCGCGTGGCGGCTCCTTTTTGCCGTCGGCAGAGCGGTCCTTATTTACATACGCGCACGTGCTGCGGCGACAAACCGTCGCACTCGTTCGGCGTCCACCGGGTTTTCGATGCGACCGTCCTGTTTAATGCTCGACCCGACAATCACACCATCCGCCACGTCCATAAAGGCGCCAATGTTCCGCTCATCGGCGCCGCTGCCGATCAGGAGCGGACGATCACCGCAAAGCGCTTTTGCCTGACGCACCTTCTCCAGATCAGGCGCATCGCCGGTCATGCGCCCGGAGACGATCAGCGCATCCGCGCCGAAGAAGCGCGTCCATTCGATATGGGTCGCCAGGTCGATGCCGGGGAAGCGCACCGAGTGTTTCTTATCGACATCAGCGAAGATCTTGATATGTTCGGCGTGCAATTCCTTGCGCCGGCGCATCAGATCGGCGGCGCACCCCTCATCCCAGGCGCCCGCGTCCCACACTCCTGCACCGGTGAACATGCAGACCCGAATGAAACTGGCGCCGGCTGCCAGGGCGACTCCCAGCAACGCAACCCCGCCGTTGTGCACCAGGTTGATCCCCAGCGGCAGATCGATCGCCCGGCGAACAGCGTGCGCTGCGACGGCATGGGCGGCGATGCTCTCCGGCTGCACGTGCGGACCGGCGCGGAATGGAATGTCCCACATGTTCTCGACAATCAGACCATCGACACCGCCTTCGGCGAGCGCGTGGGCATCGGCGACTGCCTGATCGATGATCGCCTGCATCCCATACCCGGTATACCCTGGCGCACCCGGCAAGGGCCAGAGGTGGACCATGCCGATGACCGGTTTTGGTGTGCGAAATATCGCGCTGAGATCGGCGATCCGCAGCGCATCGAGATGCTGCTTCCAGGGAGGAGCCATCAGGCATGCCGGGTATAGGTAAAGGGCTTTTTACGAACGCGGCAATGATAGCAGGCGGAGAGAGGGATGTCAATCCCACGATGATGGAGTTTGAATCAATATGCCGTTATGCGCCTGCCCGCCCGGTGACTGAAGTCGCGGGGTATGGAACGCGCCGCCCGCCGTCGCGGGTTGGAAAGGACGCCTCCGCCCGCTTGCCACGGAGCGAGCGGATGCTCGTCGCCAGCCCCGCACCAGCGGGGCTTGGTGGGATACGCCCGCCACCTCTGGCGGAGCGCTGCGGTCAGCCCCGCGCCAGCGGGGCTTCGTGGCGCGTAGGAGCAAATGCGCAGAAATAAATGCGGTCACCCCCGCGCCAGCGGGGCTTTGTGAGCTCAGCGCGGGCATGTATGCCCGCGCGCGTGGGCTTTGCGCGGGATGTATGCCCGCGCGCGTGGAATGACGTTCCGGGGCAAACTGGGAGGCGGCAAAACGCCGCGTTATGCCCGCGCGCGTGAACGGCGTTCTGATGCAGCGCGTGCCGGTCAGGAGTCAATCGATAACACAGCGCAGACATGAGGAAATGCGCCGCCGAGCGGGTCCTATGCCGCCTCGCGGAAGTACTCGCCGCTGATCAGTTCGAAGATCAACTGGTCGAGGGTGACTTCCGCCTCGTGGTATGTTCGCGCAAAACCGACGAGTTCGCCATCCAGATACATGGCATAGTCGTGAGTGTCGCGGTCGTAGACGATTTCTTTCTGGTACATGCTCTTCCCTCCTGAATGTCAGTTTGTTGCTGTATTGAGTATAGCACATGTGTTCTATTCTGTCAATCATAACTTGCAGTGCGTTCCACCCTCGGGTATGATGGCGCGTCGCTGGGGCATCTGCTGACGGAAATCTGGAACGTGCGCTGGCATCGCCTTCAATCGATTCGTATCGCCTCGCCTGTTGCACTCGATGGCAGCATCCTTCTGCTGTTGCTGGCGACTCTGCCGCTGCTCCTCGGCACGCGCCTGGCTTGGCCGGATCAGCGTCTATCGGTTGAAGACCCGGAGGCGCGTCGCACGCTGGCCGGCTTCTACGATGTCGAGCGCAATCTGACCGACGTCTTTCGCTGGTCGCGCCCGGAGGCGGCGTTGTTCCTCTTTGGCTTCGACGGACGACCGGCGCGGGTGATGATGCGTCTGGCTGCACCACGCGACTCTGCCGACTCCCCGGAGTTATCGATCAGCATGCGTGGTCGTTCCGCTGGCGTCTTTGTGGTTACTTCCGGGTGGCGGCGCTACTACCTGCTTACGCCGACCGATCCGGCGGGTGATACGCCGCTGTTGCTGCGTACTGCCGCCTACCGTCCGTCCGGCGATGGTCGTGATCTGGGCGTGGCGCTGTCGGAGTTCGCGGCACTGCCGGTTGCCGGGTCCGCCTGGTTGCCGCCGCCGGTGCGCGCACTCTTTCTCGCATCCTTTCCTCTGTTGGGCTGGTTGCTGCTCGTCGCTTCGACAGGCTCAGCGCACCGCCGGCGCATACCGCATCGCACATCTGCCGAAACGCTGCTGCGCTGGGGCTGCGTTGTGGCGCTGGCGCTGCTTATCGGCGTTGCAGCCGCGTTTCCGGTGGCAGCCGGCTACGTTCTGCCGACGCTCGGCTGGCCCTGGTGGCCTGCGCTGCCGCTGGCGCTGGCTGTCGCCTGGAGACCGGCGTATCCGCTGCTGGCGCGTGCTCGTGTGTCTTTGTGTCCTATCAGGCTGTCTGTTACATGGTGTGGCGTCGCTGTTGCGCTGCTATTGGTTGTGGCGTTGCGTCTGGGAGTGCCGCCGGTATTCGGAATGATCGGGCTTATTGCGACTGTGACTCTGATGGCTGCTGCGCTGCTTCCGCAATCAGGGTTGACGATCGAGAGCGCTCAGCAGCGTTTCGACAGGCTCAACGCATCGCCAACACGACACGCCGAAATGCTGGCGCTGGCGGTCATCACCGTCGTGGCGCTCGTTCTGCGCGTCTATCGCCTCGACGACCTGCCATCCGGCATGTGGCGCGACGAGGCGCGCCATGGTTTGCTGGCGCTACGCATCTGGAATGACCCTGCTTTCCGACCGGTCTACGTGGTGGCTGGCGCAGACCTGCCGGCGCTGTTGTTCTACCTGATGGCGCCGGTGCTGGCAATGACGGGGCCAGGCGTCGGTGCGGTGCGACTGGTCAGTGCGCTGGCAGGCGCATTCATGCCGTTGGCGCTCTGGTGGGCGGTGCGTCCGATCCTTGGAGCGCGGGCTGCGCTCTACGGCGCAGCGTTCCTCGCCTGGGCATCCTGGGGACTGAGTATGAGCCGCTGGGCATTTCCTGCGACGCTCGACCATCTGCTCGAATTGACCGCCATCGGGGTCATGTGGCGTGCGCTGGAGCACCCCGTGCGCTGGCGCGCTGTCGCCGGAATGGCGCTGGCGGGTGCGCTGGCGGCGCTGGCGGCATATGCCTACCATACCGGGCGCCTGGCGCCGCTGGTGTTTGCAGCGCTGACGGTGCTGCGTCTCGGGCGTGATATGGGCGCGTGGCGGCGGGCGTTGCCTGCGCTCGGGGCAGCGGCGATTGCAGGGATCATTGTCCTGCTGCCGCTCCTTGCGTTCATTGCCGGCGATTTCGAGGGGTACAACCGCCGCACCGGAGCAGTTGCGATCAGCAATGCACAGAACCTCGAAAAACGCACCGCCGCGCTGGTGCTGGACAACATCATGCGCTATCTGGGCATGTGGCATGTCGCCGGCGATCCCAACGGGCGTCACCACGCTCCGGGCGCGCCGATGCTCGACCCGCTCGCCGGAACGTGTTTCGCGATCGGCGTCGGGCTGGCAGTTGCGGGCTGGCGATCACGGGCGTTTCCGCTGTTGCTCTGGCTGGCGCTGGCGCTTATTCCAGGCGTCTTTAGCACGAATGCGCCCCATGCTATGCGATCCCTTGGCGCTCTCGCTCCATCCTGCATGCTGGCGGGCATGGCGCTCGATACACTCATCAGAGAGACGAAAAGCGCCGGGGGGCAACGGTGGCAACGCCTTGCGCCAGCAGTCGTCGCGGGAATGCTAATGGCGAGTCTGGCGTTCAATGTCTGGCTCTACTTCATCGCTATGCCGCGCAATCCGGCAGTCTACAACGAGTTTGATCAGACGGAGACGGCGGCAGGGCGAGTTGCACGAATGGCAGCAAAAGCGAACGATCCGCGCCTGCGCGCTGTTCAGGTTTTTCTTGATCGACGGTTGATCGAGCAGGATACGGTGCGCTTTCTGACGAGCGACCTCACAGTTGGCGTCTTCGACGGCGCCCGGCTGTCGGCGACGGTCACCGGCGACGTGCTGCTGATCCTGCCGCCGGATGCGTCCGGCGAGGAGCGCCAGGCGGCGCTAGCGGCGCCTGGTCCTGCGGCGCGCGAACTGAAGCCGCCGCTCCTCCCGGACGGCGAAACGCCGCTCTTTCTGGCGTATGGCAATAGCGACGCGGCGCAGCGGTTATTGGACGAGACCTTTTCCCTGGACTCCCTGCCCGGCGGCTGATGGTTTGTGAATCATTATTCCGCTATCCGCCTACTCGCCCGGCGACCGAAGTCGCGGGCTACGAAAAGCGAAGCCCGCCTGCGCGGGCTGAACGATGCAATACCAGATTATTTTCTCAAAAATCATAAGTAGTCTGTAAAGTACGTTTTCCGGTGAGGGTCCAGGCATGCATGGTCAGGCGGCAAGCAAGCGCATCTCTGTGGCGCTGCGCCTGGGCTGGCGACTGAAGTCGCGCCGGGCAGGCGTTCCGCCGGGCGTCCACCTGCGTGGACGCCGCCGTTCCCGTCCGCGCAGGCGGACGGGCGGCCGCAGGCCCGTCAGGGGCGATGTCAATCGCTGGCCGCCGGAGCGTCGTGTCCTGACCCATTATGCCGGCGCCCTTCCGGTGATTCATCGGTTGCGTGTGGCGAAGAATCCGCCGTGTCCTGATGCACGATGCCCTTCGTTGCGCTCAGAGCCAAAAAAGTAAGAAAACGTCGTTTACTGACTAATAAGTCGCGGGCTCCTGTTGCAAAGCCCGCCTGCGCGGGCTTCACGGGGCGATAACGGATGATGCGCTCAAACTCTGTACGCCGCGGGCTACGGGGGCGAAGCCCGCCTGCGCAGGCTCGACCCAATCCCTTTCAAAATCGCAGGACTTACGCGGCGGTGCGTTTTGTATCCCCGTAGCGCCACGCTGCCGCAGGCAAAAAGAGCCGTCACGCGGCGCGTCCGCGAGTGACCGCGTAACTCCTGTCAAAATTACGGCTTCGACAGCGCCGCAAGCGCCTGTGCTGCTTCCTGCTCTAACCGGTCGATGGCGGCGCGGGTTTCCTGCTCACGGGAAAGCAGGTCGTTCAGGCGATCTTCGAGTTGATTGAGCAGCGCGACATACCGTTCGCGCAGCGCCAGTTCGCTCCCCTCGCGCCCGAGCGGTCCCAGGTTTGCCTGGATCTGCTGCTGGCGCGCCAGGATTTTCTGCTGCTCTTGTTCGATCTCCTGAAGCGTCGTCCGGCGCGCGGCGATCTGCTCGTAGAGCGACAGAATGTGTTCGAGCGCCTGGTAGGTCGCTTGATCGAGGTAGCGGTCGTGCAGAAACGCCTGAAGCCGGTGCATATCGAGTTTGCGCACCTCCTCGTAGCGTGAGGTCTTGCGCCGCTCGCTGACCGTGAAGACCGTCTCGACGCCAGGCGGACAGCGCACGGACCAGCGCGCGACATTGTGCGCCTCTTCGTCCGGCGCCGGCGTGTCGAACAGGTCGTAGCCCGCCAGTCGCTCCTGTTCGATCACGATAGTCACAGCATCAGGCAGAGTGCTGGTGATGCGGTAGCGCCTCTGACGGACATCCCATTCCTCGAAGACCGCATACTCTTTGGAGATGCTCAACCCCGCCATGGTACGCTGTGAATGGCGCTCCTCCGTGATCGTCACTCCAAGTTCGACGGCATACGCGACGATCATTTCCGCCCCGGCGCGGGTAAAGGGGAGCACAGCTTCACCGGCATAATCGCCTTGCTCAACGACTGTCACCGGTCCGCGTTCGAGCGTCAAGCCGGTTTCGTTCAGCATACGCAGGCTTGCAACCGGATGACCGGGCAGTTTGCGACCGTTGTAGAGCAATTCCTTGCGTCCATCGAGACGTCGGCTCACAATCGGAACCATAGCGGAGCGGCCGCGCGCCACACTGACCGGATGCGCCACGCGGTACTGGAACAGCGCGCCACGCTCTTCACCGGTGCTCGCCGCTTCGGTCGAACGTTCGAGACTCTCCATGTTGAATGCTGGCGCTGCTGCTGCCAGCGACTCCGGTTCAGACTCCGGTATGCTCATGGCTTCGAGTGAAAAGGGGGCAGGTGCACCGGGCAGCGGCGGCATCGCCCGTTTGGCTCGAAACTCAACCGGCGCCGCCACCGTGCGCAGATCGTCCTGCACCAGCGGGCGTTCCGGCGTGTGGGGTTCGTACAGGCGATAGCGGAACGACACCGGCATACCGGCAACCAGGGTCAATTCGACATTCTCGAGGTCTTCATCGAGTTGATTGTCGAACAGGCCCCACCCCTGAAGCAGAACCGCTATCTGCGCACCCATATCACGCCTGTCGCCATTGGCGGAGTCGCTGCCATCGGGTTTCGGCTCCGCCAGCAGGCGATAGCTGACGCGCCAGGAGGGGGCAGGGGCGATATATCCCACCAATATCTCATGGTCGCCTTCCGACAGGCGCACGATGGCAGCGCGCCGGTCTTCTTCGCTCTGCGCCGTGCGCAGGAAGTAGGTCATATCGGCAGCCGCGCGGTCGTCCAGGATCGCCAGGTGCGCGATGCGTCGCACTGGCACGATGCGCACTTCGCGCTGTTCCGCCAGGTAGAGCGAGAGCAGCGGTTTGTCGAGCGGTTCCTTTTCATCCAGATCGACGCCGATGACGGCGCCTTCGAGAACCTCCTCGGCGGCAGGCTCGTGGCGGCGCTCCGCCTCGATCCACAGGCGCACCCCGCGCCCGCGCAGATCGCGCAGCAGATCGAGCAGACTGCGCGTATCGGAAAGGTGGATGGAGCCACGCTCGATTTGTTTTGCGCGATCCTCCGGCGTTTCGATATCGATGCCCAGCACCTGACCCTCGCTCAAATCGAGGACGATCAGGCTTTTCAGAATATCGTCCATAGCGTCGCGTGGGAACATCAGGTGCAGTTCGGCGCCGGCGACCGTCCCGCGGCGCTCGAAGTAGCCAACGCCGTGTCGGTACATGAGCATACGGCGAATAGGAAGATCAGGCACGACTTTCCTCCCTTTTCCAGCGTTCAGTGCGCCGGCGCGCTTTCTCCGGCATGGGTGAGTATAGCAGCAAAGCGCTCCATCTGCGACACGCAAACGCGCTATGAATATAACGGTTCACAGTTGGGGTCAACGATGCCGCCAGTCGCCCAAAACGGGGGGTGGGGGCAGCCCCCGAAAAGGAGAAGCGGCGGCGGAATGGCCTCAGCAAGCGCCAACGCACGGCGTCCCGCCGCCCCGGGGCGCCGCATAGAACGCCTGCGCTCCCAGGAAGAGGGTAAACAGTTACGAGTGCAGGCATGATTTGTCAGGCGGCGCCTGCCGTGCCGCCCGACGCGGCGCCCGACGCTAAACCGTCGGGCTGATCGCACGAAGGGCGCTGCCGCGCCCTCGCCCCGGCGTGGACGCAGGTCCTGAGCCAGCCCCGCGTCAGCGGGGCTTCGTGCGCTCAGCGCGGGCGCCGTTTGCCAGCAACGCCGTGGCTCCTGACAAATGATGCCTGGACCCAACAGTTACCCATGAACAGCGGGAGCGTTACGCGGTATAATGGCGCCGGGTCGTTCCATGACAGAGCGCCCATACCGGCGTATCACGCTCCTTCTCGCTTCAGGTGAAATGGAGGTCGGACATGACGACGCAACCGACCGGGCATCTCTGGTGGCAGCGTGGTGTGATCTACCAGATTTACCCCCGTTCCTTTCAGGACAGCAATGGCGATGGTGTCGGCGATCTGCGCGGCATTCGCTCGCGCCTCGATTATCTGGTTGATCTGGGAATCGATGCCATCTGGCTTTCACCGATCTTCCCGTCGCCCATGGCTGATTTTGGCTACGATGTCGCCGATTACTGCGATATTCACCCGTTGTTCGGCACACTCGCCGACTTCGATGCGCTCATTGCCGATGCGCACCGGCGCAATCTGAGAGTCATCCTCGACTTCGTACCCAACCACACGTCGGATCAGCACCCCTGGTTCATCGAATCGCGCAGTTCGCGCGACAACCCCAGGCGCGACTGGTACATCTGGCGCGATCCGGCGCCCGATGGCGGCCCGCCGAACAACTGGCTGTCGTATTTTGGCGGATCGGCCTGGGAATACGACCCTGCCACCGGGCAGTATTACCTGCATCTCTTCCTCAAAGAACAGCCCGATTTGAACTGGCGCAATCCGCAGGTGCAGGCGGCGATGCTCGATGCCATGCGCTTCTGGCTCGATCGTGGCGTTGATGGGTTTCGCGTTGACGTCATGTGGCTGATGATCAAGGACGAACAGTTCCGCGACAATCCGCCCAATCCCGACTGGAAACCCGGCATGATGCCGCACATGCGCCTGCTCGAAACCTGGTCCGCCGATCAGCCAGCAGTTCACCAGATTGTCGCCATGATGCGTCGGGTGCTCGACGCATACCCTGAGCGGATGATGGTCGGCGAGATCTATCTGCCATATGACCGCCTGATGCGTTACTACGGCACGTCTGAAGCGCCCGAAGCGCACCTCCCATTCAATTTTGCGCTGGTGTTGTTGCCATGGGACGCGCACATCATTGCACAGACGATTGCCGCCTATGAAGCGCTGCTCCCGCCGCATGGCTGGCCCAACTGGGTGTTGGGGAACCACGACCAGCCGCGGATCGCCAGCCGGATCGGCGAAGCGCAGGCGCGTGTCGCCGCTATGTTGCTTCTGACATTGCGCGGCACACCGACGATTTACTACGGCGATGAGATTGGCATGCACAATGTGCCAATCCCGCCGGATCGCGTCCAGGATCCGTTCGAGAAAAATGTGCCTGGCGAAGGGCATGGGCGCGACCCGCAACGCACGCCAATGCAGTGGGATGCCGGCGAATACGCCGGGTTCAGCAAAGTTCAGCCGTGGCTGCCCCTTGCCGACGATTACCGCCAGCGCAACGTGGCGGCGCAGCGCAACGCGCCGCATTCGATGCTGTCGCTCTACCGTCGTTTGCTGGCGCTGCGCCGTTCCGAACCGGCGCTATCGGTCGGTTCGTACCAGGGGGTCAACGTCAAAGGTGATGACGCAGCACGCCAGTCGGTGCTTGCATTTGTGCGTGAAGCGAATGGCTGCCAGTTCCTGGTTGCCCTCAACTTCGCCTCGCAGCCTGCCCGTGTGAACCTTGCCGGTATCGGCGAAGGGACCATCGCACTCTCGACTCACCTTGATCGTGGCGGCAGCGCCGTGCATGGCGAACTCGAATTGCGCGCCGACGAAGGCGTGATCGTTGCGCTTGCAAAATGATCACCGCATGATCACGTTCGCTTATTGCATCCAACAGCAACATGCGCGATAATAAAACAGGAAGGTTTGGTCCCTGTTCACGCCCGACCCCGCCCCGATCTCGCGGTCCTCGGACGAATGACGCCACTTCCCTTGATACGAGACGCAACGAAGCATCACGCGCGCGGCGCCGTGCGCCGCGTGCGTTCAGGCGCTAGAGGAGATTCCGGGTGGCAGTTCAGGTCTGGATTGGAGAAAAACCAGAGCATGCCAACGAACGTCGCGCAATTATGGCGCTGGCGAGTGGGCTTGATCGTCTCGACGGCCTGTATCTGATCCTGGCCGATTTCACGGTTGGCGGGCGCAGCATCGACCTGGTCATCGTCAAGCAGGACGGGGTCTTCATTATCGAACTGAAGCATTGTGATGGCAAGGTCTTCGGCGATGTCAACGGTCCCTGGTTTGTTGAAGGCTCCAACGGCGAGCGCAAGCGGTTGAACCCCGGTCGGAAGAACCCTTACAACCAGGTCATCTCCTACTACTACAATCTGGTCAATTTTCTCAACGACCACCGTGCCGAACTGTTATCGCCCCAGAAGGCGAAGACCGTCGATTTTCGCACCTGCCGGCGTCTCGTGGTCATCGCACCAACGCTTCAGGAAGGTTCGCGCGTCGAAACCGACTGGAAGGTCGATCTGAAGGGGCTTGATGAATTGCCCGCCTACCTGGTGACTGAGCGGTCAAGCGAGATTGACCTGACCGATGAGGAGATGCTGCGCATCCCGGAACTTCTCCATCTGACCCGCTGGACAGAGATCAACACGCTGCTGGCTGGCGTCCTTCCGCGCCTCGACGAATCGCCGGTCGTGATGGAGCGCGACGTTCCGCAAAAGCAGCTCGCGATCACGGCGCCATCAGGATCGATGACCGCACCAACCACTGCGCCAACCGCGGGTGAACCTTCGGGAGCAGCCGATGCTGCTCCAAAGCCGCAAGCGCCGCCCACACCCACGCCATTCTCACAGAGTCTCCTGCGTCTGTGGCAATCCTGGACAGGACGCATCGCACTGGCGTCGAGCCTGATCATTGTCGTTCTTCTGGGCATTCTGTTCGGTCAGGGGCGGTCGCTGCCTCGTCCCGATCAACCGGCGCAGAGCATGGTGGTTTCAACCAGCCTGCCAGCCGGCGGCGCCGACGCCGGAGCGATCTCGTCGGTCAGTTCCTGCGTCTGGAGCGGCTTTCAACCGGTGGGGCGCCGTATGATGAATGGCAGGTGGGAAAATGTCGGTGTCGGCGGCAACGCTCCGGGGTTGACGCCCGATGTCGTGGTGACGCTCGAGGAAGTCGAGTTCTGCAATGGCAGGATCACGCTCAAATGGAGTCTGCGCAACAATTTGAGCGATGAGAGTGTCGCAATGCCGCTGACTGCCGAGAATATCGAAGTGCGCGACTCGGTCGGCACGCGCTATCTGGTGACGGATGACCTTTCACAACCGCGTGAACTGCGCGCCCGCTCGGGCGAACGGGTGCGGGGCAGCGCCATTATTGATCGTCCGGTCAATCTGAACGCTTCGACACTGGTGGTTGTTCTGAAGAATCTTCCCTTCGGCGAAACGACCTGGCTTGTTCCCACGCCTGGCGCAGGATAGATCCCGTTGTTCGGTGTGATTGCGAGCGAAGCGACGCCGATCACGATGTTCGCTGCCGCCGGACAGGGTGTGTTCAAACACCCGGCACAGAAGCGCCTCGCAATGACCGTCGCTCACACCCTCGGCGAGCGTCCGGTGAGCCGGGTGAACGCCTGATACCCCAACCAGCGGAACGGCTCTGGCGGTATCGGCGGGTAGCGCCCTTCATAGAACGGCAACCAGCGCCAGCGACTATCGTCCCCGCCATACAGGTCGGCAATGAACTCGCCGGCCAGATTGGCGAGCGTGACGCCATGACCGGAGTACCCCAGCGCGTAATAGACGTTCCGGTACTCGCCCCACCGTCCCCACAGCGGCTGGCGGTTCAGCGTAATGCCCAGCACTCCGCTCCAGCGGCAAGCGATCGGCAGGGTTGCGGCGGAGGGAAAATACCCCGCCAGCGTCTGCGCAATTGCCGCCTGTGACTTCCGGGCAAGCGCACTTTCCGGGGGCAGGCGGGTGCGATTGTTGAACAGGTAGGCGTATGCCTGATTGCTGCCGCCGCCGAACACCAGATGCCCCGTGCGCGTCAGCGCACCATACGAAATGCGATCCAGGTCGTCAGCGAACCCGGCGAATGCCCGCCAGCCCAGACGCTGTTGTTGCTCCGGGGTCAACGGTGCAGTGGCGAAAACGCTCGAATGAAGCGGAAACAGCGCATCGCGGAACAACCCCAGCTTACCGGTGTACCCATTGGTTGCCAGCACGACCGCTGACGCGCATACCTCTCCCTGCGGCGTTGTGAGCCGAATGATACGACCGGTCTGAATGCGCAGCACCGGCGTCTGCTCATAGATCGCAACACCGCGCTCTTCTAGAATGGGACGCAATCCGCGCACGAACTGTGCGCCGTTGATCTGCCCCGTCTCTGGTTCGAGCGTTGCGCCGTAGACGCCACACGCATCGAACTGTGAACGTAGTTCACCGGCGTGCAGGAAGCGCACCGGAATCCCCAATGCTTGAAGATATTCGGCTTCGGCGTGCGCCGCCTCGGCGCGCTCCGGGCTGGTATGCACCGTCAGTGTGCCATCGAAGCGGTGTTCCACTGGCAGGTAGTGGCGCTCGATCACGGTGCGGATGGCGACCAGCCCGGCGCTGGTCAGGTCGTAGACCTTGCGCGTCAGATCGGGATCGCTGGTGTCGATGCCATTGATCCAGTTGAGCGCCAGACTGCCGTTGCGTCCACTGGCGCCATTCGCCAGCGATGTCGCTTCGAGCAGGATAATGCGACGCTGTGGAAAACGATGCACAATATGATATGCCGTACTGACGCCGGTGAAGCCACCGCCAATGATCGCCAGATCGGCGCTGATGGCGCCTCTGAGCGGCGGACGTGGCTGATAGTCCGGTGTTCCGGCGTGCCAGAGCGACGGCGTATCGTCGAACTCCAGGCGTTCTGGCAGCAACCGCGCCGCCAGGGGCCAGGTTCTGGCAGTAAGCGCAGCAGCGCCTTCTAAAAGGCGTGTTGTGAATGATCGTCGGGTTGAAGCCATAGTGATACCAAGTGGCGTTCAGTCAGACACGATGTTCGAGCGTTCGTTGTGCAAAGCGCAACGGTCAACGCGCACCGGCAGGCATGTCGTGGACGCAGACTGCGTATTGGCAAGCAGCCCCAACGGGGCTTTCATGTCCTCAGCGAGGGCTTTAGCCCGCAGCGCCCCTGCGCTCTGCTGCACGCCCCGGCAAGAATGGTTTTTGTATACGTATTCCGCTATCCACTCGTCCGTCCGGCGGCCGAAGCCGTGGGCTACAGGCGCCAGGCCCACCTGCGCGGGCTGCACCGGGCGATACCGGATTGTGTTCTCAAAGACCATTATTGTCCAAATGACCGCGCATTCGTATAAGTAGAACGCGACATCTGAATCCAGAGCGCAAGGTAAGGGTTTCTTCCTGTCAAACGCGCTTCTCCAGCAGCGGCGCTGTCATTGTAACAGGAAACACAACGTCCCTGACAGGCGTCGCCTGCCTGGACTGCATGCCCGCGCTCACTGCCCCAAAACCTCGCCGGCGCGTAATGTCCGCTCCCCACGTCGCCCGCACGTTCAGTCAGATGCCCGCACCTCCAGGGCGCCGCCCGCGTGCTGTGAGGGCGGGCGCGCCGCCCGCGTGTCCCGCCGCTGCCCGCGTGCTGTGGGGGCGGGCGCGCTGCCTGCGCTCCTGGTGTTACATGTGTTCCCAGGAGCAGCGTGTATCCCTGAACGGTTGGTAATACCCTGGTGATATTCGTTCTATATACTCACAACAAGTCGCGTGTATGCGACCATGATCTGAGAAAGAACACAAAGAACCTGCGTTGTTGTCGAGTCGCAGGCGCATTTTCGTCAATCAGCCCTGTACGCTCTCAGGAGGAAACAAACGTGTCGTGGAGTCTGACCCGCAAAACTGCCATGATTGCAGTCGCGTATCTCGTTATTCTGAGCATCCTGGCGACCGATCTGACATTCACCGTGATTGAAATTCAGAAAATCGCCAACGATGTGAATCAGTCAATTGTAGAGGATGTGCAGACTGTCGGAGAAGTCAGTCTCACCCTTCAGCAAATCCTGACCGAAGCAGTTTCATATGTGCAAACCGGCGATCCCGGAGAGTATGAGGAGAGCGCCGAATTCCTGCAGAAGTTGGAGGAGACGGTGGCAAGATTGCGCGGATCTGAAGCCGTGTATCGCGATGTCCTCGATAATGCCGCTCAACACGACGGTCTGATCGCACAGGAGGCAGTGGCGATTCTGAATGCAGCGCAGCGCCTTCACGGCCGGCTGCCGGTCGACCTGGAGGGGCTGACCGACGAACAGCGCGAAGCGATCTACGCAGAGATCGAGACGATCGAAGAGCAGCGCGAGTCGTTTACAGAGCACGCAAATGCACATTTTGCAGACATACGCAACGTTGCCCGGCAGTATATAGCCGATGATGTCGCGCTCACCTTCGGCGGCATTGCGCTCGCTCTGGCTGCCATGGTCGCGTTGACCGCAGGTGTGCTATGGCTGATCGAGCGACATATTGTTCGCCCTCTGCGATCACTTACAAATGCTGCGGGCAGTCTCGCAGAAGGGCGTCTGGAAGGTGAATTGCCGGTCACGAGCAATGATGAAATCGGCGCCCTGCAACAGACGTTCAGCCGCATGGCGGCGACGATCCGGCAGCAAACCGGCGATCTCGAGGCGCACTATCAGGAGATCAAACAGGCGCGCGATGCACTCGACGCGGCGCATCAACAGGCGCTCGAACAACTGGCGGTCATTCAGCGCCAGCAAGAAGCCATTCGTGAACTCAGCCTCCCTGTGCTGCCGGTCAGCCACGATACGCTGGTGATGCCGCTGGTCGGCGCGCTCGACAGCGCCCGGTTGCTCCAGGTGCAGGAGCAGACGCTGGAACGGCTCGCGGCGACCCGCGCCCGACGCCTGCTGCTCGACATTACTGGCGTGCCGATTGTAGACAGTCATGTCGCGCAGGGGTTGATCCGCGTCGTGCAGGCGGCGCGACTCCTTGGCGCAGAGGTGACGCTGATCGGCGTGCGCCCCGAAGTGGCACAGTCCATCGTCGGGCTGGGCATCAATCAGAGTCATATTCGTACTTGCCGTGACCTGCAAAGTGGATTGAGTCGAAACGGAGGACGCGCGTGATCCGCCTGACGCAACAACAGATTAACCATGGGACGTTTGGATTGCTCAATAGCATGACTGCCGTCGCGCTGCTGATCTCGTTCTTTTTGGAGGTAGACCAGGCTACGATCCTCTCAATCCTCGCAGGTCTGGGGATCAGCGGCAGTTTGTGGTTCGCCTATTGGCGCGGTTGGGAGCCTGCTCGTCCGCTGCTCATTGTCTTTCTCACTCTGGTGATCGTCTTCGGTACGAGTGATCAGTTTCTCGCGTCTCACTTCAACCATGTCATCTATGTCATCCCGGCGCTGGCGCTGGTGCTGACCGATCCGGTCTGGATTGTCGGTAGTGCGCTGGCGCTCCTGACTGTTTTTGCCATCCGCGCGGACGGCGGTCCCTACGTCAACCCTTTTGAACTGGCAACATTCCTGTTGATTATCGGCGGCATGGTCTTCAGCCGACTGGCAATCGACAATGTGCAGCGTCTGGAAGCGGCAAAGCGTGAAGCGGAAGAGGCGCGCGCGCGCGCCGAGCAGCGCGAACGCGACCTTGCGGCGCAGGCGGAAGAACTGGCGCAGCGCAACGCCGAACAGCAACGCCTCCTCGAACTCGTCTCGGCACTGGAGACGCCAACCATTTCGCTTTCGGAAGGGGTTCTGCTGGCGCCGATCGTCGGTGCAATCGACACCCGTCGCGCGCAGGCGCTGACCGCGCGCCTGCTCAAAGACGTCAGCGCCCAACGTGCGCAACGAGTCATCCTTGATATCAGCGGTGTGACGGCGGTCGATACGCAGGTGGCGCAGGCGCTCATTCAGACCGCGCGGGCGCTGAATCTGCTCGGCTGCCAGGTGACGCTTACCGGCATCTCGGCGACCGTGGCCATGACCCTGACCCATCTGGGAGTGGCGTTGGAGAACATTCACGTTGTCCGTTCGCCGCAGGAGGCGTTGATGGAGCGTGCCAGATAATCAGAGCGCAGTGTTCAGGTTTGTCCAGGAGGCACTGATCTATGTCCCTGTTGTGCGGGTTATCATACCGGCTCACGGATCTATTCACCGTCCGATTGGCAGCGCCGAGGGATGCGTACCGGCGCACGATCATGTGGGGAGTCGCCGGTATTCTTGCTGGACTGGTGTTTCTCAGCAGGTATCTTCCCAATCTACTGGTGCAAACAATGCCCGTGCAACTGGCCGATTGGGCATTCATCGTGCGTGCTATCCAGGTGATGGCGCTCGGCGGATGGATCGCCTGGCGACAACCCTGGCGCGTTGCTACACCATCACAGCAACGGCAAGGGCGCTTCATCATGCTCATCAGCGCAATTCTGCTCTTCCCGGGAATGGCAACGGTGTTGCTCGAGCCGGATCCGCTCACATCGCTCCCATACTATGTGGTGCTGGCGGTCTGTCTGGTGCAGGTCTTCTGGTTGAGCCGCCGCAGTCTCGTGAGCCTCGCGGCAATTCTGCTGACAGCCAATCTCATCTTGCAGCAGGTCGCGTTAAGCGATCTGGTCAGAGGTCCTGGAACAGTGGGCGCGCCGCTGGTCTACGACCTGATCATTCTGGTTGGGAGTTTTACTGTTACCTGGTGGTTCGGATTGCTGATAGCCCTGATCTTGCCATCCGCTATCACGGCGCTTTCCGTTGCCGGCATTCTTGCCACGCCGCTCGATTGGGGAACGGCAGCGCTCTACAGCATCTTGCTCAGCACGTATGCCGGTCTCACGTCGCTCTATACGCGCAGCCTGAATAGTGCGCTGCGGGAGGCGGCACACCGCGCAGACGAGCTTGCTGCCGCCCGGCAGACGCTGGAGGAAACCAATAGCCAGCTGGAGCAGCGCATCGCCGAACGCACCGCTGCGCTCGAGCAGGCGCTCGCCGCGCAGGCTGCTCAGGCGCAGGCGCTCGCCGCAAGTCTGGCGGAACAGCAGCGGCTCAACCAGACTATCAACGATCTCTCGTTTCCGATTATTCCCGTGCGCAATGATACTCTGATCCTCCCGCTGATCGGCGTGCTGTCGACGCCACGGGCAAGCGCATTGATCGGAGCGGCCCTCAAACGCATCGAGCAGACGCGGGCGCGGCGGCTCTTCATCGATGTGACGGGCGTCGCCGTTATGGATACGCTGGTGGCGCAGGCGCTGCTGCAACTGGCGGCAGCCGTGCGCCTGCTCGGCGCCACGATGACGCTGGTCGGCATTCGCCCGGAAGTCGCCCAGACGCTCGTATCGCTCGGCGCCGATTTCAAAGAAGTGCGGACGGCCGCAACCCTGCAAGAAGGCCTGGCTGGCATCGACAAGATTGGTGCGTCATAGATGTGTTGTGCGCCGTAGCGCCGTTGCAAGGCAACGGCGCTACGGCGCGTTTCGCCCCTCTGCTGGTCGCTCACACGTGTGTTTTTTTGGGCAAGCCCTCACGTTGAACGGCTTGGCCGCTGCAACAATGATTGCGAAAGCTTAACCCCAGTTGGCCGGATTCTTGATAGGATGGTGACAGCAGAGCCTTTCACAGTTGAGGTGAGGGTGTCCAGTGTGCGCGAGATACTGATGCCAGGCGCTCCAGTGAAAGCGAGGAACCATGGTTGGGCGCACTATCCTCCTCCTCACCGTGCTTCTCGCGCTAGTTATCCTGCTCGTCGGCAGCGTATCGACCATCTCGCCGTTCGCTTCGTTTATGTACGTTCCGAGGCTGCTCCAGCCGACGAGTACGTCGCCAGTGGACATGACCAACGCCCTCCAATCCCACCAACTGCAGGTGAGTGCAGGAGGCCAGCATACATGCGTCATCAATAGCGCCGGGCAACTCTACTGTTGGGGCGCCAACTCCGATATACCGGACGGTTTGTACCACGTCGTACAGGTCAGCGCCGGAGGAAGCTACACCTGCGCCATAAATGCCGCTGGCGCGCTATGGTGCTGGGGAATAAACCGCGATTGGCAGGCGATTGTGCCAACCGAATCTGGGCAGCGTTACGCAGGTCAGTGATGGCGAATACCACGTCTGTGCCATAACCGCCGATGGCACGCTCCGTTGCTGGGGAAGTGACGAGGATGGTCAGGCGACCGTCCCCGCTGACGTGGGCAGCGTTGCACAGGTCAGTGCGGGCGGCTTCCACACCTGTGCCGTAACCAGCGCTGGCACGCTCCGCTGCTGGGGGGATGACGCGTATGGCCAGGCGACCATCCCCGCTGACCTGGGCAGCGTGACGCAGGTCAGTGCGGGCGACTCGCACATCTGCGCCGTGACCGCCGACGGAACGCTCCGCTGCTGGGGGGACGGGAACGATTATGGCCAGGCGACCGTCCCTGCCGATCTGGGCAGCGTGACGCAGGTCAGTGCGGGAGGCTCCTTCACCTGCGCCATAACCGTGGATGGCGCTTTGCGCTGCTGGGGGGCAAACTTCTCTGGCCAGGCGATGGTGCCCGCCGATCTCACCAACGTCATCCAGGTCAGTGCAGCAGTCAGCAATGCCTGCGCCGTAACCGCCGCCGGCACACTGCACTGCTGGGGGAATGATGCATCTGGCGAAGCGACAACACCCGCTGATCTGGAAAACGTCACGCAGGTGAGCGTGGGATTGCACCACGCCTGCGCGTTGACCGCCGACGGCGTGGTACATTGTTGGGGAGAGAACATGTTCGGTCAGGCGACAGTACCGTGCGATCTGGAAGCGGTCAGAGAGATCAGTGCAGGACACTTCCATACCTGTGCTGTGATCACCGACGGCACGGTGCGTTGCTGGGGCGCAGACATCTTTGGTCAGACAACCGTGCCGCGTAATCCGCTTGGCGTGCTGACCATGCCGAATGACAGCGCCTGCCCCGTCAACGATGATTGCATTCCCCCTTACCCGGTAGAACCAGGGCAGCCTCCGCTGTTGCCCATCTTCCTGCCCCTGGTCCAACGTTGAGGCGTCTTGGCGCGATCACCGCCGCCTCGCGCTAATCATCAGCGGCCCTGGGCATTTCTGCACTGGCGATCGCGCAGATGGTGCGCGCAATAGCGATGTCACCACTCGACCAGCGGGTTCATCACGATCAGAAAACACTGGCGAAGCGAAGAGTAGAGCGTCGAAGCGATCGAGCACCCCTCCCTGGGCGCCCAGAAGGGCGCTGAAGTCTTTGATCCCCAGTGCACGCTTCCAGCTCGATTCGACCCGGTCGCCGATCTGCCCTGCGATCCCGATCACAGCACCCATGCAGGCGCCGGTCTCGAACGACCAGCCGATCGTCGGACTCAGCACCCCGCCCAGCACGACGGCGCAGATGAGTCCGCCGATAGCGCCGGCGATGGTCTTGCCCGGGCTGATCTGCGGCGCAAGTAAGCGCCCGCCAGACAACTGCCTGGTCAGCTGGGCAAAGGCGTCATTCCCGGCAATGATCAAATACAAAAAGACGACCCGGAAGCCGCCATCCTCACCATGCCAGAGCCAGAGGAGCGGCGTCAGGCAGAGCGGAAGGTACACTATCGCGCCTGCTATGCCGATCAACCGTGGACCGAGCCGGCCACGCACGTCGATCAGTGCGCTGGCAGCCGCGGCGATCAGCAGCATTCCCAGCCAGAGCGACAGATATGCTGGGGGGTCCAGCCATTCGGCGGCGAACACCAGACTGATGGTGGCGGCTGGCAGACCGGTGCGCTCGAGTTTGCTCAACCGCAGCACCTGGGCGATCTCCCAACCGGCGCCGCCGCCGATCAGCGTGAGCAGGAGCGCCAGACCATGCCAGGACGCTGGCAGCCAGGCGGCTGCCAGGAAGATCAGGTTGAGTGCAATGTAGGTCGGGTATTTGCGCCACACACCCGGACCATGGTCGGCGGTCCGACACTAGCGCCGCGCCAGAGACAGCCCGATGCTCAGCGCCAGAAACACGCCGTAGATCAGCAACACCTGAAGATGCCGGGCGCTCATCGCAATCGACCCATCGACCAGCAGTAGCAGCACAGGCGCTGTGGGAGAACGCATGCGTGCAACTCGCGAACTTCCTCCCAGATCTCGCCATCCAGCATGAGGCGGTACGGCGTCGCAGATCGAAGGCGTACCGTCCGTGCACGGAACTCGTACCCGCGTCGATACATAGAGATGTGTGACAGCACGGCCAGGTTTTGAAGAATCTGCTGCCAGAGTCTGTTTTCGGCGATCAGCAGTTCACACCGACCATCCAGCAGGCTTGCGTTGCGAAAGGCGTAGAAATTGCCTGCATGCCTGTGTTATTGATCATCAAATTGGTGAGGCGCACCTTCAGCGGCGTCCCGTCGATTTCGACGTCCAGGGTCAGTCCTGGCATCCGCGCGGTCTGCACAATCGAGGCGCTCACATAACGGAATGAGGTGAGCGCACGCGGCAGCCGTCCAGCCAGCACAACGGTGTCGGCGGCATACCCCAGTGACAGGGTGCTGACCATCAGACGACAGATGCGTTCAGATGGCGTATCGAACGTGACCTAGAGCAGATCGATGGTTTGTCGCCTGTCTGCACGGCGGGCAGCCAGTGCGTGATCGATGGATGCAATCCCAAGATCACGGGCCAGCCCGTTGCCGGTTCCTCCAGGCAACACCAGAAGATGCTGGCGATCAAGACGCATATGGTTGACCGCCTCGGCAATCGTGCCATCTCCGCCACACACGGCTATTCCATCTGCGTGTGCGGACTCCCTGAGAGCTTCGGCGATCTGTTCGTAGTTGCGGGTGATGGCTACATTGCTTCCCAGTTCGCGTTGCATACGGCGGCCCACCTTCCGCAGCCATCCATTCGTGTGATGGCCGGCGGATGAATTGATGATCGTCAGCCAGCGTTGTGGCGGAGACCGTGTGTCGGGCGCATCGAGCCGCTCCATGCTCTGCTGATTGGCGCGGGCATCAATGACTGTGTGCATGCTCCTCCCCATTGACCGGAGTTACGCGGTCGCCTCGCGGACGAGCCGCGTGACGGCTCCTTCCGCCTTTGGCAGAGTGGCGCCTGCTGTCTCTTGTAGTGCGGTGCGGCGGCAACGCCGCGACGCACCGCCACAATCGGGAGCGCCACGCTGTAAGTCCTGCCCATTGAGCGCTATCGTGCTCACCTCGAGGTCCGGCGCCGGAGAACGAAGAGAATCGACCCCATATGTTCATTGACCTGCGAGCAGATCAACTGGAGCTGCAGTCCTTCAGTCGAAGAGAGAACAAACATGCCCATCGCAAGGTAGAACAGCGGCAAACTGTACTGGTCGGCAATAAAGGCATGCGACACGAAGAAGTACATGAGAACCGAGCCATAGCGCTTGGAATGCAGATGCAGATTGGCAAAGCGCCGAAACTTAATGGCGCCGACCAGGAGCGATGCACCATAGAGCGCAATGCTGACGATCCAGATCAGACCATGATCGCGGTAGACTTCGGGCTTCAGCATCCAGAGCCACACCAGGCCCGATGGAATGAGCAGGTTGTCAGCCAGCGAGTCGAGTTTGCTGCCGAACGCCGAGACCTGGCCGAGACGCCGGGCGGCATAGCCATCCAGCACATCGGTCGCAAAGGAGATGATCAGGCCGATGCCCAGTACGACCGGCAGCTTCAGGAATGCGAAGGCCCACAGGATTGGCAAGAGAACGATTCGCGCCGCCGTTAGCTGATTGGGGAGCAGCTTCATCTGCTCGGCGAGAAACCTCAACCGTTCACGCATAGCGGCATCGCTTTCTAATAGGTTTTGTACGTATACCCCTCCTGCGAGACTCTGCGCGCAGCACCGCGAATCCAGTACGCCAGCGTCCGTACAAAGCCGTGATGCTCGAAGCCGCGTGGCGAATTCCACAGGATCATGCCCGCACAGAAGCGCCCCCGATAGACCGATTGTCGCCAGAACCTGCGGCTGAACCAGAGACCTTCGCCAATGACCGGCTCGTAGCCGCCCAACCGCAGAAACAGGTCGCGCCGGATCGCCAGATTGTTGCCCATAAAGATCATGCGCCGGAAGAACAACTGTGATACCACGACTGAAACGATGACGCCAACCACATACAGGTTGTACCAGAGTCGTTTCCACAGACGCGGATGGACATAGATGCTCAGCCCTGACGCCGCGCCGATGTCTGA
The DNA here is from genome assembly GCF_057785375.1 of Roseiflexus sp. Taxonomy (NCBI): domain Bacteria; kingdom Bacillati; phylum Chloroflexota; class Chloroflexia; order Chloroflexales; family Roseiflexaceae; genus Roseiflexus; species Roseiflexus sp. The sequence goes on along the minus strand of NZ_JBYNRX010000003.1, from coordinate 33,210 downwards.
TCGCGCAAAAACAGCGCCGCGCGCTGCGCAGCCACCCCTTCGCCAGCCTGCAGTCGGCGTCAATAAAACAGACAATATCTCCGCTTGCCGCCAGCGCACCCCGATTGCGGGCATGGCTGAGGCCGCGTTGTTCCTCATGAACAACGATACATCCCAGTTGCCAGGCGAGCGGCGCCGTCTGATCAGTGCAGCCATTATCAACCACGATGATCTCGCAGGGCTGCTCCTGCTGCGCCTGGATCGATCGAACGCAGTCTTCGATGAGCGCTTCTTCATCGAGCGCCGGGATCACAAACGAAAAGCGAAGGGGACATGGGCGTGCGGGCGTAGGGCGCTGATGGACATGTGTCCCGAGCATCCGGCGGAGCGGCCAGCCATGTCCGTGGGTGTTGCACGATGGCATGCGCCTGTTCATAGGGCGTGATCGATTCACACATACGGATGCTGTTACTATACATAAAGACCTGGTGATCGGTCAAGCCGCTTCCGGCTCACGCGTTGCCTCCAGGTCATGCCAATCCCAACAACGCCAGACTGTCGCGGTGGATGATGGCTTCAATCTGATCGTCCGGCACTTTCGGCAACCGCGTCCCATCGACGATCTGATTGACATTGCGCAGCGCCGTGATGGTTTCATCGGGGGTGGCGATCGGAAAATCGGAAGCCAACAGCAACTTGTGCATCGCACCCCATTCTGAGCATTTCAGCAGACACTCATAGAATGAAAAGGGGCGGTAGAAGAGACCTGAAATGTCGGCATAGACGTGGGGATGTTTTCGTATGACCGCAATCGTGTCAACCTGCCAGGGATGCCCCATATGCGCCATGATGATCCGTAATTCGGGATAACGGATGGCAATCTGGTCCATGATCAGCGGGTGAGCCAGCCGTATGGGCGCGGTGCGCACGGGTGATGTGCCCTGATGAAACAGGACTGGCAGGCCGAGCGACTGGGCGCGTTCGTAGATCGCCAGGGCGCGATCCTCGAGCGGATCGAAGTTCTGGTAGTTTGCCGCCAGCTTGATGCCGCGCAGTCCCAGATCGCGTACACAGGAGTCAATTCTGGCGAGCGCCTTTGGGTCATACGGATGGATCGACATAAACCCGATCAACTTGTCGGGATGGGCGCGGACGAATTCCGCCGTCGCTTCGTTCGGGTCGATAGGCGCCGGCGAATCCAGAGCGAGCGGCGTGCCGGTGACGCCGCCGTCATTCGAGCCAGGCGACCAGGCGATGGGAAACACAATAGCGCGATCCACCGGTGTCATCGCCGCCAGGTGATCTTCCCAGTTGTACACAGCCCGCACAGGCCGGTCGGGGCGCCATTTATCATACGTTTCCTCGCGATCCGGCGGCACAGGGCCACGGTACTGCGGGGTGTGGGTATGAACGTCGATAATCATTGGAAAGCCTTCTTTTACGCCACGCGATAGCGTGCGATCACCTCTTCGTCGAGCGTAATGCCCAGCCCCGGTTCTTGCGGCACGCTCACCCACCCATCCACCACCGGAAAGGTTTCGCGGGTCAGTGTCTGCCGCAACGGTCCCTGCTCGACGCAATACTCCAGGAGCGAAGCGTTTGGCAGCGCCGCCAGGAAATGCAGCGAAGCGGCGATGCTGATGCCGGTTTTGTAGGAGTGATTGACGCACAGACGATGACGCTGCGCCGCCATTCGCCCGATCTGGATCGCCTGGGATAACCCGCCGACTCGCGCCACGTCTGGCTGCACTACTGCCAGACCGGCATCCAGCAGCGCCTGAAACCCGCCAAGGGTGGTCTCCTGTTCCCCGGCGGCGATACGGATGGGCGAGACGGCGGTCAGGCGCGTATACCCTTCGAGATTGTCGGGATGCAGCGGCTCTTCGAGCCAAAACGGATTGTATTCAGCAAACTGATGCGCACGCCGGATCGCCGTCGCCGTGTCGTAGCAGATTCCTGCGTCGATCATCAGGTCGGTGCGATCCCCCAGCCCGCGCCGCGCCATCCGCACCAGGGCGAGATCCATCTCCTCGCTCGTTCCGATCGGTCCCCAGCCGAACTTGACCGCCGTGAACCCCTGGTCGACGAGGCGGCGGGCAAGATCATACGTTTCTGCGGGCGTCTCCTGGAACAGGATCGACGCATAGGCGCGCAAACGGTTGCGGAAGCCGCCGCCGAGCAGCCGATAGACCGGTTGCCCCATCACCTTGCCGGCAATGTCCCACAAGGCGATGTCGATGCCACTGATCGCCTGCTGCGCCGCGCCGCCGCGCCCGAAGAAAATCGACCCCTGGTACATGGCATGCCACAGGCGCGCAATATCGAGCGGATTTTCGCCGAGCACGCACAGCCGTAATCCGCGCGCAATCTGATGGGACATCGGCGCTTCGATGATGGCTTTCGCCGCCATCGGCGACGAGTCGACCTCGCCAACGCCGATGATCCCTTCATCGGTGTGAACTTTGACCACCAGCGTGTCCTGCGTGCCGTCGGCGCGGTCATCTACGATTGGAAGTTGCAACCAGATGGCTTCGACATCGGTAATTTTCACAAACCTCTCCTTCTACTATGGCAGGTGAAATGGTCGTGCCAGCGTTGCGAGGCAGTCGCCCTGGCGCACGAGAGGGAACGCGCGCCGACTGATCAGCAAGCCTTCCGTTCTGGCCTGCACGAGCGTCGGCGGCTCGAAGGGCTGCTCGATTGAATGGATCTGACCAAGCGCCTGACCTGTGATGATCCACGCGCCCATTTCGACGAAAGGCTCGAAGATGCCGCTCACCGGCGCCATGATGTAATCGTCGTACTGATCGGCGGCTATGATCTGCGCAGGCGCGGGCGGCGGTTCGGGCGCCTGATCGGTCAGGATGCCTGCCTGACGCAGCACATTGCGTACCCCCTGCTCCGTCATGCTGAGCATCTCGGCGCCAAACTGCGCAGCGCTGCCCATTTCTGTGCCAAGCGTCAGCTTTCCCAGACGTTCGGCTTCGCCAGGCAGCAGACCCGTGCCGCCCACATCGCAATAGAGCAGGACGTAGGGCGCGCCCCACGCCAGCGCCAGATCGATCATGGCGCGCAACTGGTCGTGGTTGGGAACCTTGTGCATGCTGACCAGCGGCAGAAAGTGCGCCGACCGTCCGCCGGAGTGAATGTCGATCACCAGATCAGCCAGCGGAAAGAGCGCCGTCGTGACGTAATGCGCGATCATCTCGGTAATCGTTCCGTCGGCGCGTCCGGGGAACACGCGATTCATGTTTTTGCCATCAAGCGGTGACAGTCGGGCGCCGGCGGCGAGCGCCGGTCGGTTCAACAGGGGGAGGATGATGATCCGCCCACGGATACTGTCTGGTGCGAGGGTGCGCGCCAGGTTCAGCAGCGTCACCGGTCCTTCATACTCATCGCCGTGGTTGCCGCCGAACAGCAGCGCCGTCGGTCCGGGCGCGCCATTAATCACAGCAATCGGCAGATATTCGGTCGCCCATCCGGAGGTATTGGTCGATTGCGGAATAGCCAGTTGGCCCAGTTGTTTGCCAGGCCGCTCGAAATCGATCGTGGTTACGATCTGCGTTGAACTCATAGACGCTCCAGTCCGCTGATGGCGGCTGCAATGGTTTGCTCCAGGCAACCGGGAAGGAAAGGAGATTGCTGTTCCTGATACAGACCGCTGCCATACGCATCGCGGGGCGGGAGATAGCCCAGTGTGCCATTGGTGCAACCAAGAACCAACACAGGTTGGCGATGAAATCGGGTGCGGAGTTCGACCTGCATCCGGGCATACGCTTCGTTGGGACAGGCGACGAGGAGCGCATCACCTAACCGCCAGAACCAGAGCGTCATCGGATACACCGGCTCATCGCCAAGGGCCGCCTGGAGCATGCGGCGCCGCAGCGCTTTCTCCGCCTCAGCGATGGCATCGCTGCGGTCAGCCCCTGGAGGATCGACCGGCGTGAGGTCGGGCTTGCGTTGCAGCGGCACGAGCGTACTGTGATGCCGGAGAGTCGCACAGCGTCTTTGGGCAGAGTCATCAATCGGCTGATAATCCCAGGTAGCGAGGTTGGCGCCCGAAGCCACCACTCCGGTGTAGACGAAATGTGATGCAGGCGGTGGTAATGCCTCGAACGCCGCAGCGGCGGCATACGCCAGTTGGCGGCCATTCCGATCGGCGACTGCGGGATCGCCCACGAATCCTTCACGTGGACCGAGATCGCCCGCAGCGCCATACAGGAACAGGCAGGGTGCGCCGTAGATTGATTCGAGCGTTTCCCGCAGAGCGCCGACGTAATCCGGCGAGAGCAACCGATTCTGCCAGGCAAGGGTCGTCGGGTGGCAGGCGTAGTTGACCAGTGTGGCCATGATTGTGCCATCCTCTGCGGTCACGCGACCGACGAGCACCGTATCGTCGGCGGGCGCCGCCGGATTATAGCCGCAGGCATATCTGCCGATATCCGGCGCCCAGAAATCGCGATTTGCCGCCAGTGCACAGCGCCCATACCCGTAGGTGATCCACGCCGGGCGCAGCGCGGCTCTGGCTTCAATTATCGCCTCGATGAGCGCATTGGTCAGAGCATCGATGTATAGTTCGATCAAGTGCGCGCCGGGTTTATCGGTGATCTGGCTATTAATGCACGCGCCAGCGTGGGTATGCGAGAAATTGATCAGCAACGCATCTTCGTCCAGCCCGATTGCGCGCAGGACGGCGTCTCGGATGCGGCGCTCATCGGGAAGGTACGGAAACCAGCCCACATCGAGGGCCACGAGCGCCAGCACCGGAGCATCCGCGTGAATATGGCGCATCACCAGCGCCGTCGCCGTGAGCGGCCGATGCACCCCCTCGGCGACATCGTGGCGCGCAGCCGCCCAGGAGCGTGCATAGATGCCAACCGGCGGCGTCACATCGCGGCGCGCGACGCCAACCGCACAATGGGTAAAACCATGGATCTGCGTCAGGTTCATGGATTGCCTCGCTTCTGATGACCACTGTGTCGGCCGGCGCTTCCTCGATGATAGAGTTTGTGCCAGGATGCTTCGCGGGTGCTTTGTTTCCTCTACATCCGTGATTGCAGAGCGTTGATCCGCACCGTTTCCTCCAGGCGGCGACGTAAAAAATCGATCGACTGCTGATCAATGGTGAATACCACGGTAATGATGGGAAGCACGGGGTTCAAGGCAAGCAGGCGTTCACGGCACGAGCGCGTGACCACAAGCGCGTCGACTTGCTCGATCATTTCGTGGAGGCGGGTCCGATCATCGATCAGCGCAGAGACAACCACCGAGGTCGGGTGATAGGTGCGAATGATATGGGACAGACTCTCAACTGTTCCCGGCGAGTCGCACACAAGACCGAACGTCGGCACATGCAGGCGTGCCAGCGCAAGCAGCGATTCATGGGATGGCGTCGCCAGGACGCCAACCACCCGCTGACGCGCTGAAGCCGGTACAGCCTGGCGAATCTGCCCAAGATGCTGAAACGTGGTCACAATCAGATCGTAGCGGTGTGCCGGAGTGACCGGATCGCGCAGGACATCATCGAGCAACGCCCGATCCATTGGCGCATCGGCAATACTTTCGATCTCGTCGCCGAGCGTTTCAACATCGCGCCGGTTGCATTCGACGAACAACACGCGAGGCGCCTCAGACCCATACGACTGTTGCACAGCGTTGTGGATCAGGTCGAGCAACTGGCTGCGGCTTAACCCTGCCTGCTGAGCAGCCTGAACGAAGCGCTCGATCTGCTGCTGTAACGTTGGTTGATTGTCCTCTGATCTGGCGCAAACAAATGCGCCTCGACCGCGTGATACTTCGATCAACCCGCGTTGTTCCAGTATCTGGTAAGCGCGTGCAGCGGTATTCTTATTCACCTGATACTGTTCTGCAAGTTCACGGACAGTTGGCAGGCGCATGCCGAACCGGTACACGCCGGCGCGGATCTGTTGCTCCAGAACATGCACAATTTCACTTGCGCGCAGTGAGCGTTGTGCGGTTTCGCCGTGCGAATCAGAATCGGTTGTGTCTTTCATACAGTTTTGGACGCCTGACAAAAATATTCAGACATAATTAAGACAATAGAGGACAGTTTGCATACAATATGGCTGCTGCCCCTAAGAACATAGCAGAACCTGTCCAAAAAGTCAAGCATGCCGTCAGACAGGGGTGCAGTCATGATGCGTCAGGAACCACGGTGTTGTATCTTCCGCTCTGTGTCGCCAATCCCGACCAGGGGCATCAGCGTGGATGTGAGCGCCCACACTGAACGAATGCAGCCCCGTGCAGCGGAGCTGGCTCAGGGGCGCGCTGCTGCACAGCGTGTGTGCATACCCTGAGCCGGTCGAAGGGGGCGCGCCGCGGTCGCGCAGTGTGCTGAAAATGCTTAGAGCCTATTCGGAAAAGCTCGTTGGGTAGGCGAAGGCATTGCCTTCGCCTACCCAACGAGCTTCATTCAGCGATTTTTCGGGCAGGCTCTTAGTGATTTATTTAGCCCGCAGCATCAGAATGCCGCCTGACAATCCATGCCCGCTTCCAGACAGCCGGATGCGGTTATGAAGTCGGCAGCGCCTGGGGTTCGGTGGCAGTCGCGGGGATGGCACATCGTCGTCTAACCCAGGAAGCGATGAATGACATTTGAGGTGATACGTGATACGTGCGGATCAACCAGCAGTGCAAGCGGCCAGGTGATTGATCCGACCGAGAAGACGCTGCCGCCGCTGCTGGTTGTGTAGGACGCCGTCTCAGCGCCGCCATTGTCTGGATTCAGCCCTTTCGCAAGCAGATCCGTTCCCGCCGGCGACGACGCGCTCATTTTATCCGTTTCGTGGCCGGAGGCGCCTCCAGGGCAGCGTTCGTGCAGACTCTCCGCGCCAAAGATATCGCCGTTTTGTAAGCCTGTGCCTTCAAGCACCCAGTGATCCGCCTTCACTACCCGGTATGGAGCGGCAGTCATAATCCCGGCGTCGGTCGTGACAACGCCGAGCAGGCTGGCTTCCGGCGCAACAGTGGCGTGGAACCTGCTCTCGAAATAGACACCCGGGCGCTGCGGGTCGCGCATGCCCAGGCTGCCGTCGCTGCTGAGCAGCTGCGTCTTGCAGCGCATTGTCGCACTATCCAGGAACTCGACTTCACAGTTGAGACCGTTCCCTCCCAGATACATCAGTTTGCCGCCGCGCTCATCAACCCATGATTTCACTCGCTCGAACATGGTGCGCGACCAGTACTCCGGGTGAACACTGAGGATCAGGACGGCGTAGGCGTCGAGGTCGAGCGTGCCATCGTGGAGGTGAGCGTCGGCGTACAGGTCGTAGGCGAACCCTTCGCGCTCCAGCCATCCGAGCAGGCGCCACTCTGCTGGCGCCAGGCTGCTGGCCAGTCGCCCGGGAACCGGATCGAGAACGTGGGCATTTCCGGGTACACTATTCCCAATTTCGGGTCTGTCGAACGACAACGGCGCGTAGGCGTCATTGGGCGCGTGCCATTCGGACAATCCGCTTCCTGCATAGCGCGGCAGATCGAGCCGCGCGTTCACCGTTGGAGTCGGCGGGAGCCGGGTTGCGTTGATGTAATTGCTGCGCCCGCCAAAGTTGTTGTAGGCGTTCCAGGTATTGGTGGAAGCAAGCACAGCAATGGTGTGCGCCGGTTTCGCGGGAGCGACGACCCACGGAAACGCAAAGAATTCGCTGGCTTCATTCTCGGCGTGCAGGTAGTACAACCCTGATCGCTCAGGCGCCGTGACATATTGGGTGTGGTGCAGACTGCCGTACCCCTGGGTATTCCAGCGCACCCCCGTCTGGGTATAGTCGCCGTCGGGCGTGACCTGCATCACCGCGCGCGGACCATGTTCGTCGAACCAGCCAAGCGGGCGCACCCGGACTTTCTCCCACCCGTAGCGCCAGAGACTCAGGTGATACGGGGTCGTCGAGTGGACGCGGAATTCGCTGCGTTCGCCGGAGCGCACCCATTTGGGCCACATATAGCCGAGCAGGCGGTCGGAAAGCAGGCGAAAATGGTACGGGCGTTCGGCGGATACCGTGACATTCACTCGTTTGGCGCCATATCCCGGCTTGTGCAGAATCACCTGATACATGCCGGGAGCGATGTCGGCATGGACAGCGCCGCTCGGCGTTGATCGCACAACCGCGACGGTCTGCCCGTTCGCCGTGAACTCTAACGCCACGTCGCACAGCGCCATATATCGTTCATCGCTGACATATCCGATCAGCACGGCATGCCTCCTTGACATATTCCGCTCTCCGCTCGTCCGCCCGGCGGCTGATAGAATTTGAATAATTATTCCGCTATCCGCCTACCCGCCCGGCGACTGAAGTCGCGGGCTATGGAAAGCGAAGCCCGCCTGCGCGGGCTTAATCGGGCGATGTCGAATTATGTTCTCACAAACCATTAGCCCGCAGCGAGACGGCAGATCCTGACACATCATGCCCGCACCCCTCGCGCCTCACCCCTCGCGCCTCGCGCCCCTCTCGCCTCGCGCCCCTCGCGCCTCGCGCCCCTCGCGCCTCGCGCCCCGCGCCTCGCGCCCCTCTCGCCTCACGCCTCACGCCTCACGCCTCTCGCCTCACGCCTCACGCCTCACGCCTCTCGCCTCTCCCCTCTCCCTCTCAATCCGTGCGATACCGCTCGACCTTTCGCTCGTCCAGCGCCACGCCCAATCCCGGTCCCGACGGCGCTCTGACGATGCCGGCCTGAATCGGCAGCGGTTCAGCCAGGATGTCGGACTCATAGAAGAACGGACCGATGATGTCGCAGGGGAACGTTTCAGCGTCAATGGCTGGAGTCGCGAGCGCCAGGTGGATCATGGCGGCGCTGCCGATGCCGAGTTCCAGGTTGCTGCCGACCGTGCAGACGATCCCCGCTGCTTCGGCAATCGCAGCAATCTTTCGTGCAACGCCCAGGCCGCCTTTGCCGACGTAGACCGACAGGACATCGGCAGCCGACGCTCGCACGAGCGCCATCGCGTCATGGGGCGCGGCAACGCTTTCATCCGCCATAATCGGTATTTCGACCTGTCGCCGCACCTCGGCCATCCATGCCACATCGAACGGCGCGACCGGTTGTTCGGCGAAGATGAGATCGTGATCGGCGAGCCGCCGGATGGTTTGAATGGCTGTGCGCGGCGACCATCCGCCGTTTGCATCGATTGCCAGCCGAATGTCGGGGCCAACCGCAGCGCGCACGGCGCGCACCCGCGCAATATCCTGCTCAGGTTCGATGCCAACTTTGATTTTCAGGGTGCGGAAGCCCTGTTCAACCGCCCATACCGCAATCTGCGCTGCTTGATCCGGTTCACGCTCGGAGATGGAAAACTTCGTCGGCACGGCGTCGCGCACCGGACCGCCAAACAGACGGTAGAGCGGCAAGCCGGCGATCTTGCCCAGCACATCCCAGAGCGCAATCTCAACACCGGCTTTGGTGAAGGGGTGCCCGGCTATCCCGCGATGCATACGCAGCGTGAGACGTTCGATCGCCGTCGGGTCTTCGCCAATCAGAAGCGGCGCAAGGTAGGCAGTGATGCAGTGAACAGCGGTCGTCTGGTCTTCCCCGCTCCAGATGGGCGTGCACGACACCTCGCCCAACCCGATCACTCCTTCGTCCATGTGGACCCTGACCAGCACGAAGGGAGACTCCGTATGGCTGCCGCGACCGCCCTGGATTGCGAGTTGCTGATTGATTGGCACGCGCACCGGAATGGTCTCGATGTGCGAAATCTTCATTGGGTCACCTTATCGAACTCCAGAAAAGCATGAGTCACGGCGTCAACGATGGCATCGAGATACATGCGCCCGTCCTCTGCCGTCGCCTGTGCCGGGTTATCGCGGTACCCATCGATTGCCTGCCAGAACCCGTGCGTTTCCAGGCGAAACGGCGCCGCTTCCGGCGGCTCGTTCTCCTCCGTCCAGGCGCGGGATGGCAATGGCAGACGCACAAGTTCGGGGCGCAGCGCAAGCATCAGCGCACTCTCGAAGCCGCCAGCGTGCCCGGGCAGGCGTTGACCATGATGGGCACGCAGAGCGATCAGTCGCGCGCGCGCGCTCTCCCAATAACTGGCGGCGCCGATCCGCAGCGGATGCCGGAGCGCCATATCACGCGCTACGAGTTGCATGATTTCCTGGTTGCCGCCATGCCCGTTCAACATGAACATGCGCCGAAAGCCGCAGGCGCTCAGCGACGTCACGATGTCAACGAGCAACTGATAGTAAACGGTTGTGCTGAACGAGATCGTACCGCCGAAGGGGAGGTGATGATCCGATGATCCGAACGGCAGCGTTGGCGCAACAACCATTGGAATGTGTTGTGCTGCCGCTGCTGCGGCGGCGCGTGCCACATACTCAACAATGATCCAGTCGGCGCCGACGGGAAGATGGGGTCCATGCTGCTCCACTGCGGCAATCGGCAGGATGAGCAGCGCACTCACGCTGGCGACGCGCAGATCGTCACGCGTCAGTTCATGAAAGAGGTGAACTGACGAACGTTGACCGGTCATAGCAAACCTCGTGCGATTCGATGCCGGATACGCGGCTCATCGAAACGGACGCGGCAGCGGCGGATGCCCAATCGTCCAGCCGCCGTCGACTGCCAGATTCTGACCGGTGATATACGATGCCTCATCGGAAGCCAGAAAGAGTGCTGCGGCTGCGACTTCGTCGGGGCGCCCCATGCGGTCGAGCACCGTCATCTCGCGCCAGAAGCGCGAGATGTCTGGATCGTGTTTCAGGCGCTCGATATCGGGCCGGCCAGAATCGATGATGCCGGGGCTGATGGCATTGACGCGAACACCGTGCTTGCCGAAGTCGATCGCCATAGAACGCGTCAATCCAAACAGGGCGCTCTTTCCTGTCACATACGCGGCGTGATTGGCGGCGCCCGTCATGCCTTCCACTGAGGCAATGGTAACAATCGATCCACCGCCGGTTTTGAGCATCTCCTGAACAGCATACTTCGAGCAGTAAAAGACGCCGTCCAGGGTCACAGCAAGCACGGCGCGCCACTCTTCGGGCGTCATGGCTGCGGCATCGAAGTAACCGCCCAGGTGCGCGGCGGCATTGATCAGAATGTCGAGGCGTCCATAGCAGGCGACGGTTTCTGCAACCGCTGCGCGACACTGTTCGGCGATCGCGACATCGCAGAAGATGAACTGTCCGCTCATAGATTCCGCTGTGCGCCTCCCGTCGTTTTGGTTGATGTCGGCAATTGCGACGCGCGCGCCCTCCTGGGCGAAGCGCCGGGCGCATGCTGCTCCAATTCCGGTTGCGCCGCCGGTGATCAGCGCCACTTTGTCGAGTAGCCGCATATGGTTGCTCCTTGTATCGTTTCGCTTGCAGTGATGCCAGGCGTGATCGCGCGTATGTTCATCTGTGCTGCTCCAGTGATACATCTCGCAACAGCGCCAGGCTTGCATCAACCAGAATATCGGCGGCTTCGGGAGCAAACGGCGTGATCTCGATTTCGTATCCGCCCAACGGATAGGCATCGGCGGTGGGGATGTACGCCCAGCCGATATTCGCGTAACCGGTGAAGAGCGTATATGGAAAGGGTGAGCCGGCCTTTACACGTCTGCCAATGTTGCAGAACGGTTCGCCTGGCACGGCTGGCAGGGCGATCTGGTCGCCAATCGCAAAGGTTTGCAGGGTCACGGTGCGATAGGTGTGACCCGCATTGCGGCGCGCAAGATCGGCGCGCATGCCGGCGCGCTTTGCCAGCATCGTCTCGGTGCGGATCGCCTCGAGATCGCCGCCTTCGGCGCGCAGATGGTTGAGCCGTGCGATATGCTGCGCTGCCGCCGCAGCCAGTTCGGCAGCCGGGGCGAACTGTTTCAGCGGCAATTGCGCCTCGCGCACACCAACCCGGAGCGTGGCATCGAGGTCGGGCAGGCGCTCATCTTGGTAGATCGCCAGTGGCGCGCCGGACTCCAGCGTTCCGGCGTAGCGCTCACGCCGCCGCCACGGTTCGAGTTCCCACCAGATCCGGCTCACTTCGTGGCCCAGGATGCTCCCCAACCGCCGATACTCAGCCAGACCATTGCGGGCGACGCCCCGGATCGGTCCGAGATCGCCGGCTGCTCCCTGAAGGAACAGGCATGTCGCGCCGGTGGACTGTTCGACGACGCGCTTCATCACCCCTGGATAGTCGGGCGTAATCAGGTCGCAATCAGGACCGACCGTAATCGGGTGGCAGGCATAGTTCACGATCACCGCCAGTGGCGCCCCATCCAGATCGTCGAGCCGCACGACCTGCACCTGATGATCAACCGGACCAGCCCAATTGCGCCCACAAACGACCACGCCATCTTCAGGTCGCTGAAATCGCCGATTAACGTTGATCCGCGCCTCGCCGGAACCGGCAGCAATGCGCACCGGGCGCATCCGTTGCAGGGCCTGCCGGGCGACACCGGCGATATGATGTTCTAGAATTGCGTCGTAGGCTGGTGTAATCTCGGCGCCTTCCTTCACCCACGAACTCCAGGTTGCGCCGTTAACTGGCCCGGAGTGGGTATGGGTGTAGGCGAGACGGATATGCGAAGACGGCAGACCGGTCGCATGCTCCACCGCCTGCATGACGCCGGGCGCCTCCGTATCCCAGAGGTAGACCAGATCAATATCAACGATCACAACCGTCTCGATCCCATCAGAGAGCGCCAGCGCCGTCGCCCAGAGCGGCAGATCGACGCCAGCGGCCCGCTGATGGGTCTGCGCGCCCCACCCGGCATGGGCAATTCCGGGGGGCGGCGTGATATCTGTTCGAGCGACTCCAGCGTGTAGTCGTCGCGCCATGGTTATTCCTCTTGTTGCAAGATCGCCGGCACAAGTCCGGTATACGCCATGACAATCGGGTCATCGGCGTGGGCCTGTTCATATGCGGCGCGCAGTCGCATCGTCTCGCGCTCGATTTGACGGAAAGCCGCTTCATCATTGTTGAGCAGCCAGCGTAGCCAGCGCCCGTTCTTCACGTGCGGCACCTCATCGGCGTGGACAAAATCGTTGAGCAGGGCATACGGGAAATCGCCGCGCGCACGGGCGGTTTCGCGGTAGCGGATCAGATCCGGCATGCCTAGTTTTTCACCGCGCAGATGCAGATCATAGAGCCGATGCGGGAAGTCGAGGCTTATCCGATAGGCGTAGTTGCCGGGGATGACCGGAAAATCGCCCAGTTTGCCGCCCAGATGCTCCAGGTGCCGCTGATAGAGCACGGCGTGGCGCACTTCATCCCAAAGCTGGCGCGCCATATCAACGTGGTATTCCCAGGGCATCTCTGGATGCTCATAGAGGTTGCGACCGAGCAGTTCGGCGGCGTGCATCTCATTATCGGCATCGCGGTGCGCCATCATCAGCGCCATTTCGTGTTCATTGGCGGGTGGATGATCGGCGGCCCGCTCGCCGAAGCGGAAGCGCGCATCACGGGCGGCAATCGGCGGCGCCGGTCGCACCGTTTGGTCCTCGAAGGAACCGCTGGCTTCGCGCTCAGCCGCAGTTGCCGGGTCGGCGAAACTGCCGATCCCATCGCATGCCTCAGCCACAGCGGATTCGTAGTTCTGCGCAACGGCACGCGCCGCAGGCGAGAACGACTCGATCAGCGCCATGCCCTGGCTTATCTGTTCTTCTTCGTCGGCGTGGATTCGCGCAAGCAGATCCCAGGTTGGCTCATCAGCCAGTGATGCGCACGCCTGGTGATGAGCAGCATACGCTGCCGCAAGGCGCGGCTTCACCTGGCGATAGACCGCAGCAACGAATGCAGCGCTGTCGGGTGCATCATCGAGCAACCGCAACATCCGGCAGGTCGCCTCGCCAGGGTTGAGCGGCGCGCGGCGTGGCCAGCGCAGATCGATCAGACGGGACAGCCATGCATCGGCGTGCTGCGAATCCTGCCAGAGATGCCGTCCCAGCAGACATTTCAATTCCCACTCAGGCAGTTCGGCCATTCGTCCTGCCGCAATACGCATCAATTGCGCCTCAATATAGTGATAACGCGCTACCAGACGGGCCGTCTGGGCCACATCGAACCCGCTATCAAGCCGGTAACCGGCGTAGATGTCGTACATGGCTTGATCCTTCCTGGGAAAGCGGGTGAACGCGCATAGCCGTTCGTGCACCTATCTACCAATCAGCCACGGAACCGTCGGGATGGAAATAGCGTTGCACCAGTTCCGGTTGCCACGGGTGACGCGCCGCCTCGCGCTCATTCACCTCGATGCCTAATCCGGGGCGTGAGGGCGCCGCAACATACCCATCCCGCACCTCATGCTCCGAGTCGACCACATCGTATCGCCAGGGGACATCGTTGCTGATCGCTTCCTGAATCACCCAGTTTGGCGTTGCAGCGGCAAAATGAATGGCAGCCGCAGTTGCAATCGGCCCATTCGGGTTATGCGGCGCGACGGCCATCGAGTATGCTTCGGCGAGAGCGGCGATCTTGCGCGCTTCCCACAGACCGCCGCAGTGCGAAAGATCGGGCTGAATGATGTGGCAGGCGCGCCGCTCGAACACTTCGCGGAATTGATGTCGCCCCACCAGGCGTTCACCGGTGGCGATCGGGATGTTCGAGGCGCGGGTGACCTGAGCGGTGGCTTCGATATCCTCGCTGGGGCAAGGCTCCTCGAAAAAGAGCAGTCCATATGGCTCGAATGCGCGGCAGTAGTGCAACGCCATCGCCGGGGAAGCGCACCGTGCGTGGAGATCGACCATCAGATCGACACTGTCGCCGACCGCATCGCGCACGGCGTGCACCAGACGCTCGGCGTAGCGCACCGGACGCATGCCTTCGATAGGCTCAGTCCGCGGCACGGCCATGAACTTGATCGCCGTATACCCCTGCTCCTGGACTGCCAGCGCGCGTTCGGTAAACATTTGCGGATTGGTAGTTTCGTACATCTGTTCCATCTCGCCGCCGCCGAGATGGTTGTACACCCGAATGCGATCACGTACCCGACCACCAAGCAACTCATAGACCGGCACGTTCAACCATTTGCCTTTGATGTCCCACAGCGCCTGCTCGATGCCGCTGATGGCCGTCATACCCTCGATACCGGCGCGCCAGAAGTACTGACGGGTCATCATCTGATACAGGTGTTCGATACGCCGGGGGTCTTCACCGATGATCAGGCGACTGACATCGTCGACGGCGCCCACCACGCCTTTCGTTTTCCATTCGAGTGTCGCCTCGCCCCAGCCGTAGAGACCGTCCTGATCGGTTTCGACCTTCACAAAGATCCAGTTGCGCATCCGTGCGTGCACAACGAGTGTCGAGACGCGGGTAATTTTCATGCAGTTGCTCCATGGATATCATCTGTGCGGTCGCACGCGATAGTTGCCTTGAATCAGAGTTTCATGCGGGGATCGAGCCAGTCGCGCAATCCATCGCCAAGCAGATTCGCGCCCAGAACGGTGAGCGCAATCGCCGCACCCGGAAAGAAGCCGATCCACCACGCAAGACGAATGAATTGTCGTCCATCGGCAAGAATCAAGCCCCATTCCGGCGTCGGCGCCTGCGGTCCCATGCCAATGAAACTGAGGGCAGCGCCGGTGAGAATCGCGCCGGCGACGCCCATCGAAGACATCACGATCAACGGCGCGATCGTATTCGGCAGAATATGCCGCATCAGGATGCGGCGGTCGCTCAATCCGAGCACACGCGCCGCTTCGACGAAGCTATACTCGCGGAGCGACAGCGTGATGCTGCGAACCATCCGGGTGTAGTAGGGAATCCATGCGACGCCAATCGCAATCATAATGTTGATCAAACCGGGACCAAGCGCCGTGACGATCGCCAGCGCCAGCAGGATGATCGGCAGTGCGATCCAGACATCCATGATGCGCATCAGAAGCGCATCCAGCCAGCGCCCATAGTACCCGGCGATGAGTCCGAGCATTGCGCCGACGCCGGCAGCGATCAAGATGGGAACGACTCCCATCACGAGCGAGGTGCGCCCGCCATACAACACGCGCGCCAGCATATCGCGCCCATACTGGTCGGTACCGAAGGGATAGGTCGGATTCGGCGGTTGGAGCCGTTCCCAGATGTTCATCACAACCGGGCTGCGATTGGTGAACAGCGAAGGAAATGCGACGCCAAAGAGGATGACGGCGAGAAGCGCAGAACCAACCAGCAGTGAGCGATGGCGCCAGAAGGCGTGTTGCCAGCGTCGCGCTCGCAGCGCAATGGAAGTGGACGTATCACCGGTACGCAGCGGTTGTTGTACTGCCTGGCTCATGATGCACAGCGCCTCAGGAATAGCGAATCCGGGGATCGACAACGACATAGAAGATATCGACCGCCAGATTCACCAACACATACATGGTTGCCGCCACCAGGACACATCCCTGGACAACCGGGAAATCGCGGTTGATGACCGCCTGCGTCACCAGCGTGCCCAGTCCCTGTCGGGCGAAGACGTTTTCGATCACAACCGCGCCTCCCAGCAACGTACCAAACTGCATCCCGATCATGGTGATGATCGGAAGGAGGCCATTGCGCAGCGCGTGGCGCCAGAGCACGATATGATCGAGCAATCCCTTCGCGCGCGCGGTGCGCACATAGTCGGCATTCAGGATTTCGCCCATGGTCGCGCGCGTCAGGCGCACGATGATCGCTGCTTCCGCCAGCCCCAGCGCCATGGCCGGCATAATCAATCCGCGTGCGCTACGATCCTCGATAATCGGCAGCCATCCCAGCGTAACAGCAAACAACTGGATCATCATGAGACCAAGCCAGAATGACGGGATCGAAACGCCGAGCATAGCAAGAACGACTGCCGTCACATCCCAGAGGGTTCCGCGTTTGACAGCCGCCAGAATCCCCAGCGGCACGCCAATGACGATTGCCACTGCCATAGCCGCAATGGTCAATTGAACAGTTGCGCCAATGTTGGAGGCGATCAACACTGCGACCGGTTGACCGCCGAAGAGCGACCGCCCCAGATCGCCTTGAGCCAGTTTTGCCAGATACCGTCCCAACTGAACGTGGAGCGGGTCATTCAATCCAAGCGCCTCTCGCATCTGTTCCATCTGCTGGGCGCTCATCTTCAACTGTCCCTGCATGGCGGACACAGCGTCCCCCGGGATCAGGTGCACCAGGAAAAACGTGAGGATGACGATTCCGAACAGGATCGGAATCGTCAGCAGCATCCGCTGTGCCAGATACGCGCTCATTCGTTTATCCGCAGCGAGTCACTCGAAGTATGCCGGCGCAAAATACTTGTAGAAGCCGGTGCCATCGACGATGAATCCTTTCAGATTGTTTGCGTGGGCGACATAGAAGTACAGCTCGAAGATCGGAACCATCAGCGCATTTTCCATGATGAATCGCTGAATGTCACGATACTTTTCCTTGCGCTTCTCTGGATCGATCTCCGTCTCGGCATCGTTCAGCATCGCGTCCAATCTGGCGCCTTCTTCCCCCTTCAGGAAATGGCCCGAAGGAAAGGTTCCATACCCCTCTGAGTGCCAGTCACGCGTCATCTGGCTTGCAGAAGCGAAGACGTCCCCCATTGCCGGAACATGGTGCTTGCCGCTGGCAATCGCCTCGGTGTTCGATGGACCCTGGGTTGTGATGACTTTCGCGTCAAAACCGACCGCCTGAAGATTGGCTTGCAGCACGTAGACCCAGTCGTTCCAACCCTTGTTCTCCACAATGGTCACGGCAAGACGCTGACCGGCCTTGACACGAACGCCATCAGGTCCGGGAAGCCAGCCGGCTTCTTCGAGCAATTGCGCGGCTTTCTCAGGATTATACTCGTACATCTGCTCCAGCGCCGGTTCGTACTCCGGGAAGACGCGCGACAGCGGTCCGTATGCCGGTTCGACCATGTTGAAATAAACGCTCTCGATGATGCCCTGCTTATCAGTCGCGTAGATGATCGCTTTGCGCACATTCAGGTCATCGGTCGGCGCGAGGCTGGTATTGAGATAGTTCATCTGCGGCATGCCGGGCAGCAGGACGCCCGTCACGGTAAAGCGCGGATCGGTGCGGACACGCACGACGTCCTGGAATGGCAGGAGATCGACGAAATCGACCTCGCCGGCTTCCAGCGCCGCCAATCGGGTTTGCGCCTCGGAAGAAAAGCGAAAGATCACCTCTTCAATCAAGGGAGGTCCGCTCATCTGGAACATAGGCGAACCCCACGTCCACTCCGGATTGCGCACCAGGACAATCTGGCTGCCGCGCACCCATTCCTTGAACTTGAACGGACCGGTGCCAATTGGATTGAAACCGGCGTCGGCGCCGACCCGTTTCACATGGGCGGCATTACCAATTCCCAATCCCGGGTCGGCAAGCTCGATCAGAAGATCGGGACGCGGTGCGGTCAGCGTGAGTTCCACCGTGGTTTCATCGATTGCTCTGGCGCTATCAATCACCGCTTTGAGCGAGCCGGGTCCGCTACCGACCGGGTTATCACGCACGTACTCAAAATAGTCCACCACTGATTGAGCGGTAAACGGTGCGCCATCGTGCCATTTCACCCCCGGAACCAGTTTGAACGTCCATGTTTTCGCATCGTCTGAACGACTCCATTCGCGCGCCAGACCGGGGTAGATCTGCTGACTCTGGTCCATGTACACCAGGGTCTCGAAGATCTGGGCGGCGATCTGACGCTCGTTCACATTACCCGACATGGTGATGACGTCGATACTGGCCGGTTCGAGGTTGCCGAAGAACACCAGGCGTGACCGGCTGGTCGTTTGCGGCCTGGTCTCGGCAGGCGCCGCAGGGACGGAGGTGGGGGGCGGCGCCGCGCCTCCGGCTGATGTGGGCGTCGGAGCGCTCGGTTGGGGTGCGCCGCCGCACGCAAAGAGAATCTGCGAGCATAAGACCAGCAAAACCATGATCGTCAGGCGGGAACGTGCGGATGAGAGGTGGAGCATCATAGCAGTCTCCTTGCTACCGGATGAGGAATCCCGAATCGTTGCCAACACAGCCGCAACGCTCTACGGCTGGCGGAGAGGTCTGGCTGATATGTAATTGTATACAAGTATACGATTGCCTATTATAGAAGAAAATTAAGAAAAGTCAAGTAGCCGCGGGTCTGAGACCCGCGGCGGGTCTCAGACCCGCCGCCCGTTGTCCCGCCGGGGCGCCCCTGCCGCCCGTTGCCCGTTGTCCTGGCGGGGCGCCGGAGACCCGTCGCCGCCATACATCGGCCTCGTGGGAAGACGACGATCTTGACATTGTTCCCAATCGCGGTATGATTGCATACGAACAATAGTCTGATTCGTCCTATTATCAGTTTATGGTATACACAATGCTCACACCTATCGATCAATTTGCCCTGGAGAGAGCGCCCACGTTCCGCGAAGCGGCATACCATGCCATCAAGCAGGCGATCCTGAACGGTTCGCTGGAGTCGGGGCAGCCATTGGTTGAAGAGCGCCTGGCGGAGATGCTTCAGATCAGTCGCACGCCGGTGCGCGAGGCGCTGGCCATCCTGGAGCACGAAGGTCTGATCGCGCCGGTGTACCGGCGCGGATTGTTTGTATGCAAACTCACGCGCGAGCAGGTGATCGAACTCTTCATTGCCAATGAAGCGGTTGAGCCGTTTCTGGCGCGCCGCGCGGCGCACTATGCCAGCCCCGAGCAGACGGTGGCGCTTGAGTCTGCCATTCGCGACGGCGAAGCATGTGCGGAACGCAACGACATTGCCGGGTTTTTGCGTGCTGGGCGCATCTTCCACGCCGGTATCGGTCGCGCCGCCGGAAATCTGACGCTTGCCCGGTTCGTTGAGCGCAACGAAGAGCGCGTCGATCTCTTTCTCATGGGGTATCGCAAAGCCGTTGATGTTGAGATGATGCGCACATCCAATCGTGAGCACCGGGCCATCTACCGCGCCATCGTCCAGCGCGACCCCGATGCCGCTGCACGTCTGTCGATTTACCACCTGCAATCGGTGCGTGAGCGCTTTGCAGCGCTCGTTGGCGATGATGATCGCGACGATGCTCTACCTCTCGATAATCAGACGAAGGAGCCAATCGAATGACTATCACGAAAACGAACTCGATGCTGGTCGAGCGTGCCCGCCAGGTCATTCCGGGCGGGGTGAACTCTGGCAATCGTGCGCTTCCCTGGCCCATCGCGTTTGTGCGCGCCGAAGGCGCGTATCTGTTCGATGCTGATGAGCGCCGGTATCTTGATTATCATGCCGCCTTTGGTCCTATCATTTTGGGTCATAACCATCCGCAGGTGAACGCTGCCGTCGCCGAAACCATGAGCCGCATCGACATCGTTGGTGCAGGAGTCACCGATCTGGAAGTCGAACTTGCCGATCGGCTCAACTGCCATATTCCCTGCGCTGAGCGCGTCCTGCTGACGAACTCCGGTTCGGAAGCGACGTATGCCGCGCTCCGTCTGGCGCGTGCTGTCACCGGGCGCAACAAGATCATCAAATTCCAGGGGACGTACCACGGCTGGCACGATGCGGTGCTCATGAATGTCATCAGCCCGCCGGAGAAAATTGGTCAGCACGATCCGCTCTCGCTCGGCATGCTCCCCGACGTTATTCGTCAGACGATTGTGCTGCCGTTCAACGATACCGAAGCGGTTGCCGAAACGCTGCAACGCCAGGGCGAGGAGATTGCCGCCATTATCGTGGAGGTGATCCCGCACAATATCGGGTGTGTGTTGCCGCGACCGGAGTTTCTGCGAGCGCTGCGCGACCTGACACATCAGTACGGCGTCGTGTTGATCTTCGATGAGGTGATTACCGGGTTTCGCCACGCCCTTGGCGGATACCAGTCGATTGTCGGCGTGACGCCCGACCTGGCGACATTCGCCAAAGCCATGGCGAATGGGTTCCCGATTGCCGCGCTTGCGGGTCGTGCGGCATTGATGGATCGCTTCGCGCCAGGAGGAGGCGTGCTCTTTGCCGGAACCTACAATGGGCACAGTGTCGGTGTGGCGGCGGCGCTGGCAACCATTGCGGAACTGGAGAGCGGCGCTGTCCATGCCCACTGCTTTGCGCTGGCGCAGATCGCCGCCGATGGGCTGACGCAGATCGGCGCGGAACTGGGCATTCCGCTCACCGTGGCACGCTTCGGGTCGGTCTTCGTTCCCTACTTTATGGAACCCGGTCCAATTGAAAACTATACCGATCTGTTCCGCAACAACACGGCGCGGGACGTGTGGTTCCGCAAGACAATGTGTGAGCACGGCATCTTTATGATACCAACGGCGCTCAAGCGCAATCACGTGAGTGCGGCGCACACCCGCGCCGATATTGATCGCACGCTGGAAATCGCCCGTCAGGTGCTGCGCGCAATGCCGGCCGATCTCTAACGGGAGTGTATCTGGAAACTCGAAGCACTGGTTGGGTGAGCGAAGGCACTGCCTTCGCCCACCTAATCTTATGTGCTGCCGCGCAATCGCGGATCGAGGGCGTCGCGCAAGCCATCGCCCAGCAGATTGAACCCCAGCACCGTGATCACAATCGCAATGCCAGGAGCGATGGCAACCCATGGCGTCAGCTCCATGAAGCGACGTCCGCTGCCGAGCATCGCCCCCCACGACGGATCGGGCGGCTGCGCCCCAAGCCCCAGGAAACTGAGCGCCGCCTCTGCCAGAATGGCAGTGGAAAGAAGCAGCGATGTTTGAACAATCAGCGGCGCAGCGATGTTCGGCAGGAAATGGCGAACGATCAATCCAACCGGACGAACCCCAACCGCACGCGCGGCTTCAATATAGGCATAGTTGCGCACCGCCAGCATCTCACCGCGCACCAGGCGCGCATAGATCGGCGCGTAAACGATGCCAATCGCAATCATCGCATTGGTCAGGCTTGGACCGAGCAAGCCGGCGATAACAATCGCCAGCACCAGGCTCGGAATGGCGAACAGCATATCCACCAGACGCATGAGCAGGGTATCGACTCGCCCGCCGACATACCCGGCAATCAACCCCAGCGCACCGCCAAACACGAGCGCCAGGCTGACCGACACGGCTCCAACGTACAGCGAAATGCGCGAGCCATAGATCACGCGTGAGAAGATATCGCGGCCAAACTCGTCGGTGCCAAGCAGGTACTGCGCCCCCGGTTCGAGCAGGCGCCGCGATACCTGCGCCGTCGGGCTGTATGGGCTGATCACCGGCGCCAGCAACGCAGCCAGCACAACCAGCGCAATAATCGCCATACCAACAAGACCAGGGACATTCCGCCGCAATGCTGCGATCAGCGGCGAAGTGCGGCGACGCATAAGTGGCAGACCGCCAGCCCGTGCATCGGTGATGGCTGATGGACTAGTCATAGCGAATCCGTGGATCAACGGCGCTGTAGAGAAGATCGACCGCCAGATTGACAAGCACGAAGATCAACGACAGGAGCAGCACCGTACTTTGTACAACCGGATAATCACGATTATAAAGCCCGTTGATCAACAAAAATGCGATTCCAGGCAGCGAAAAGATCTGCTCGATGATCACCGAACCGCCCATCAACACGCCAAATTGGACGCCGATGACGGTCAGGACCGGAATGAACGCATTTTGCAGCGCATGACGCAGCAAAACCGCGCGATCGCGCAGACCTTTGGCATATGCCGTTCGGATATAGTCCTGGCGCAGCACTTCCAGCAGCGAGGCGCGGGTCATGCGCATGATGATCGCCATTGGTTGGAGCGCCAGCAAGAGCGCCGGCGCCAGCATGATCTGCATATTACGCCCAAAATCGACGAACGGCGACACCCAGCCCAGCGGCGGCGTCCAGCGAAACATCGTCGAACTGATGAGCAGAAACATCGTTGCCAGCCAGAACGCCGGAAACGAGAGACCGATCAACCCAACGATGCGCGTCAGCATGTCGGTGACCCCGTTGCGGCGCACCGCCGCGACAATCCCCAGCGGAATGGCAAACAGGCATGCAAACACGATCGCCATCACCGCCAGTTGGAGCGTAACCGGCATCCCCTGAGCGATGCTCTCCGCCACAGGGATGCCGGTGCGCATCGAGACGCCGAAATTGCCGCTCAGAAACCCGCCGATCCACTCCAGATACTGCACCGCCAGCGGGCGGTTAAGACCCAGGTTCTCACGAATCTGATCGAGTGTTCGCTGATCGGCCTGCGTATCGCCGCCGAAGAGAATATCAACCACATCCCCTGGCAACAGCCGCATCAGCGTGAAAATAATGAGCGACACCCCCGCCAGTGTCGGGATGACCAGCATCAGGCGTTGAAGCAGATAGCGGTTCATCGTCCTGCCAGGCTCACGCGGTCACGAAGATTTCGCGCAGCGCGGGGCGAAATGTCGTAAAAGCGACGTAGTAATTCTGCACCCGCTTTCGAACCGCCGAAAAACGATAGTCCTGGTAGAGATAGAGGTGCGGCGCTTCATCGAGCACAATCCGCTGAACTTTCTGCATCAACTCGCGGCGTTTTGCCTGATCGAGCGTCGCCATCGCCGCGTCATACGCCTCATTGAGTTCGGCGTTCTCCCACGCGGGGAACCAGTTGGTTTCCGCAATGCCCAGGCGACGAAAATCGTTGAGGTATCCGCTCACGTCGGCGCGCATGCCGCGCGCTGTAAAACACCACTCGAACTCGCCATTGGTCACGCGCTGCGCAAAGGCGCCGAACTCGATCTGCTCAATTTGCATCTCGATGTTCAACTGACGCAGTTGCTCCTGAACAATAATCGCGTTGTCGTTGGAATAGTTGGCAAAGGTCATCGCCGTCACCTTGAAACCATCAGCGTATCTGGCCTGCGCCATCAGTTGGCGCGCCTTCTCGACATCGACCTGATACGCGGCGCGCAACTCATCCTGGCTGAGGGGCCAGTCGCCATAGCCGGGCACGACCGGCCCGGTCAGTTCCGCTTCGCCCTCCATCACCTTGTCGATCAGTTCCTGACGGTCGATGGTCAGACTGATCGCCTGGCGCACCTCTTTGATGTCCCACGGCTTCCCGCCCTTTAGCGTGAACTGAAGCACCTTGGGTTGAGAGAAAAGACCTTTCAGAATGGTGATGTCCGCATCGTTCTGAAGTCGCCGCGCACCTAACGGTGTGACGTCCGTTCCGTCGATGTCGCCGGAGCGCAGCGCCGCAATACGAGCGTCTTCCTCCGGAATGACACGATAAATCAGTTGATCGACCTTCGGCTGTTCCGGGTTCCAGTGGTCGGCAAAGCGCTCATAGACGATTTCGGCGTTGGGCGTGTAACTGACCAGGCGGAAAGGACCGGTGCCGATCGCCTGGATCACAGGATTGATCTGCTGTGGCATATCGGCAGGAAAGATGTTCGTATAGCGCGACCAGGCGAACAGCCCTGGGATGGTCGGGTCGAGCTTTTTCAGATTGATGCGAATGGTCAACGGATCCACCACCTCGACCGTATCGAAGTTGGCGAAGAACGCTGCGCCTGGATTGCGACCATCGGGCGGATTGATGATGGTATCGAGCGAGAACTTGACATCCTCGGCGGTGAGTTCCTTGCCGTTGTGGAATTTCGCGCCCGAACGCAGTTTGAAGATATAGGTCGTATCATCCGGCGTCTCGAATGACTCGGCTAGCGATGGCTGCACCTTCAGATCGCGATCCCATACGAGCAGTGAGTCATATATTGGCTCACGCGCTTCGTAATTGTACTGCCCGGTAATGTTGATCCCGTATGGCTCCAGCGACACCGGATCGCCAAGCATTGCCCATGTGACCTTCCCGCCAGGAGCAGCCTGCGCGGCGGGTGCGGTCGTCGGCGCAGCGGGTGCGGTCGTCGGCGCAGCGGGCGCGGCGCCGCCACAGGCCTGTAGCGCCAGAGCGCCCCCGCCTGCCGCAACGAGGCGTAGAAACGCGCGTCGGTTCAGCATGCGTTCAGTCGGTCCTGTGGGATCAGAGCGTTGGTCGTCCATGAGTGTTCACTCCTTAGATGTTCAAACAGAGAACCTTTGCTGCTAGCGGCTGTATGTCTCAGTCTTGCATACAGTCAACGTCGAGGAACGCTCCTTGCGGTCGCTCTATGAGGTATGGTTAATGCAATTGTCTGGAAAATACCGGACAATTTCGGACAATTGGGATGGGATATATCCTAACATGGAGACAAGATGGTGTCAATAGTCGAGGTTATTGGGACAAAACGTGAATTGTCCGGCGTCTTCGCTTATGTCTGAGCGCACACAAAGGCACGGAGATTTTTGCTGGCGCGAATAATCCCCGGGTCAACTGACGGTCCGGGTGCGCGGGCGTCCCGCCCGTATGCGAGCTAGAGACCATACCCGAGTTGCCCCGAGGATTCTTCGCACGAACCGGATGTTTTAGAGGCTATCCGAGAAAATGCCACGAGAAGTAAGACCGGGCGGGCGAAGGCAATGCCTTCGCCTAACCAGACGGATAGACTCTTACTCAGCAGGAGTCGCGTACCACCGTCAATCGTTGAAGCCGCCATTGTCATCCGCCGCTGAGTCAGGAGCCAGAAATCAAGAACCCGATCCGCTGCGTTCAACCGCGCACCTGCAACCTTGCAATCCTTATTACATTGCATGCGCCCGCTCAACAAACTTCGCACCACGCTATGACTCTGGTACTACCCGGTATCACTCCTCTCTGTCGGTTAGGTGCGGGACACAAATCCCCCTTTGATTAAAGAGAGGTTAATTCTATACTACTCACCATAGTGCGGGCTCCAAGGGCCACGCCATCGCCGCAACACAGGGAGGCTGTGATCGCCTCGGCGTTGTGCTGTACGTCGGGTCGGACCCGAGGCATCACCGGACGCTCTGTGTGTAAAAGTAAGGAGAAGTCCAGATGAATCTTCACTCCGCTCAGCAGGTCTCTGTTACGGCTCCCATCGGCAATCCGGCGAGTTCTGGCATCCCCCCTGTTCCCGATGAAAAAATCCCGGTTTCGCGTCAGCATCTCGAGCAACTTCAGCGCCACATTCGCCTTGGATACGAACGCTTCCCTACCCGTCATCTGCGTCAGTCGCTCCTGATCATCGAGCATATACTCAAGCATCGTTAGGAAAACAGGATCTTTCTATGATCACCCGCTGATTGTCGCGGACGGCTGTGGAGGAGGTGCAGGTTTTTTCGGTGGGATGTCTGCGGCGTGTCCCTACGTCGCATCGTCCGTTTCGGTTATCGGGATAACCCTCGTTCCTCTGCTTCCACGAGGCGAGCAGAGGGACGGGGGATATGCGCCTTACAGAGGTGATTTTTTTTGAGCACGTCCTCGCATTGCTCCATTCGTTTGGGTCGTCAGGGTGTTCTCCACCTCCAACCTTTTTCAAGAGCGGATTTTCAGGCAAGCCCTGCGTCGTATCACTCGTTTCAGGCATCAGAATGCGCCGGTACGGGTGCAGTGCCACCGCGCCCCAATGCCCCCTGCTCGCACGCGACGTGTCAGCGGTCAACCGTCGGGAAGTCTCGTAAGGACGTGGCGCCTCGCCCCGGCGCCTCTTCCCCCTGTGGGCGCAGGAGAGCGGGGAATGAGGGAAAAACGGACACTATACTAACTTGTGGTCAGTCAAACAAGATGTTCGCGCGTTCATTGTGCATTGACTTCACTGCAAAAAGCTGCAACCACGAAGATTACCAAGGGACACACAGGAAATGCGCTTCATTTTTACGAACCTTCGTGCGTTTCGTGTCCTTGGTGGTTGAGCCTTCCATGACTTCACGGCACAAAGCGAACCACGAAGGTCACCAAGGGACACGAAGGACATGCGCTTCATTATTTTTATGAACCTTCGTGCGCTTCATATCCTTGGTGGTTGAGCCTTCCATGACTTCACGGCACAAAGCGAACCACGAAGGTCACCAAGGGACACGAAGGACATGCGCTTCATTATTTTTATGAACCTTCGTGCGCTTCATATCCTTGGTGGTTCAGCCGGTGTGCAGTGGACTCAATATTGTCCAAAGTATCAGGACGCCAGTAGGGGCAAGGCGCCGCCGTCCCCTGCTCGCGCGACATGCTGGCGCGCTTGAAAACGTCGCTCTTGAGAGACGAGGGAATGGAAGGGAGCAGTGCGGATGGCGAGAAGAGCAGCGGCAAGCGCCAGCGCATCCTTGCACAGGTATGGTGAGCGGTACTATAATTGTATGGGACAAGGTCACGACAGATGCGCCTTGCGCGGCGATCGAATGAAGGAGCAACCGCTGTGCCCTGGTCAACGATCTCTGCTGCAGCGCCAGACACGCCGCCTGCTGAGGACTCCTTCCGCTACGGCTGGCGTTACGTGCCGCGCCCAACTCCCGACGCCCCGCACCATCTGGAACAGGTTCCGCTGACGCTGGAAGACGTCCTGCATCCAGAGGAAGGTGACCAGGTGCTGTGCAACTACGACCATCAGCGGCGCGTGCGTTATCTGGCGGATGTCTTCCTTACCCGCGTTGCCGACCATCCTGACGCGGTCGTGCTCAGTGACGTGCGCATCGCCTGGGATGTGCCCGGCTTGAAGGCGCACGGACCGGATGTGATGGTCATCTTCGGCGTGCAGGTCATCCGCAACTGGAGCATGTTCGATGGAGCGGTGGAAAGAGTGCGTCCGACGCTGATCGTCGAGGTGACCTCGCCGGAGACGCATGCGCTCGACCTGGAGGTGAAGACAGCGCACTATGCGTTGGCGGGTGTGCCGCTCTACGTGATTGTGGACGCCTATGAGCAGCGTGGTGAGGCGCTGGTGCGCGTACTCGGCTACGATCTGGCGGATGCGACGTATCGCCGGCTGGTTCCGAATGAGCAGGGATGGCTGTGGCTGGAGCCGTTACGGGTTTGGATCGGGGTAGAGGGACGTCAGGTGTATTGTTTCGACGAGCAGCAGCGGCGGATCGGCGATTACGCTACGTGACGACGATCGTGAGCGAGTCAGAGGAGCAGGTGGCAGCGGCCTGGGCAGCGGCGAAAGCCGAAGCGCGGGCGCGCCTGGAAGCCGAAGAACAGGCGCGGCGCGAAACCGCAGCCCGTGAAGCCGAAGCGCGGGCGCGCCGCGAAGCGGAGGAACGGGCGCAGCAAGAAGCCGAACGGGCGCAGCAGGAAACCGAAGTGCGCGAGGCCGAAGCCCGCGCCCGCGCCGCAGCCGAAGAACAGGCGCGCCGCGAAGCCGCAGCCCGCGCCGCAGCCGAAGCGCGCCTGCACGCGCTCGAGACGGAACTGCGCCGGTTGCGCGGCGAGGGGTAGCGGCGCCCTGCACGGGATAGAGCGAGGCGCCTGCCCGGCGGTTGATGGACATTAAGCGGGCTGACGAATGAATTCGCGCCTGCGGGCCTCCGGCCGGCCACCCGCCTGCGCGCGGGACAGCGTCGGCGCAGGCCGATGCCCGGCGCGCACGCGCCCCGAGGCGCGGTTTCAACCGCCAGTCAGGGTATGCCGATCTTAATTAGAGCGTAATTAGAGCGTAAGAACAGCCACACAATCTGCTACTTTGTATCGATATGCTTTGTAGTACAGATCAACGTTCAACCTTCCAACCTTCAACTTTCAACCTCCCCGCCCGCCTGATTCATGGCGGCTTTGTATGTGAATCGATGCGATTTTGCGACACACGCTCCAGCGTAAGAAGGCTATACTGGCAGCGTGAATCGTGACAAAGGCCCTGGATTGCGAGGCAGCGAATGAGCCATAAGCGCCTGTTACGCTCCACTGACGTGCGAGATGTCTATCATCAGGAGTATTTCCTTCAGCGTGTCGATGGGTATGACCAGTTTGCCCACTTTGATGGGACGCCGCAGACACTGTTTGACCGAGCGCGTCGCAATCTTGAACTTCTCGACGTTCATCCGGGAGAATACGTTCTGGATCTGGGATGTGGTCGCGGTGAAGTGACAATTGCTGCTGGTTTCCTCGGAGCAATTGCGATTGGGTGTGATTTCTCCCATGATGCGGTCGTGCTGGCACGGCAGAAGTTAAAGACCATTATGCAAAATAGCGGTAGAGAAATTCAGGCATCTTTTCTGTGCGCAATTGCCACGGATGGTATTTTTCGTTCCAATATATTTGATAAGGTTCTGATGTCTGAGTTTATAGAGCATGTTTCATCGCTTGAAAGAGGAATTATTCTCAAGAACGTTAGAAAATGGCTGAAACCTGGTGGCAGGTTGCTTGTTTATACATTTCCTAATCGGTGGTCACGACATACACACCCCCTGATGCGATGGTACGTGCGCTGGAGAAATGGAATCGATATTGGTGAGCGTCCTGATGACACCCTCCATCCTGATTACACTAAACTCCATCTCAATGAACAGAGTTACCTGTCGCTCTATGTTGCGCTCTGGCGCGCAGGATTTCGAGGGGTCCGCGTCTGGTTCGATAGCCCGGCTCCTACCGGGCGATTGAGCATAGTCAAACGCTCACTTCTGTACAACATGCTGTTTGGCGGAAACCTCACAGCTGTGGGGATAAAGTGAAGAATATTCCGAGTTTTATGCGTGTCACGGCCGTGCGTGATACGTCGCACAAGCCATCATCACTGCTGTACAGCAGCATACACTCATTCGCCACCAGTATTCTCTCGGTTGTGATCGGTCTGGTGAGCAGTATTGTGATTGCACGGGGGTTCGGTCCGACGGCGAAAGGAAGCGCCGACCTGATCGTAGCGACCGGCGCGTTACTGGCGATGTTCTTCGGATTGTCGCTTCCGTCCGGGGTTGTCTATGTCGTAGCACGTGGACGTGCGATCATTAATGGGTTACTGGTGCGTCTGGCGCTGATTGCATTGGTTCAGACATTGCTGGCAACGGTTACATTGGCAGGACTTGTGCAAACGACGCTGGCGCCAGCCCTTGTACCGCCAGGAAGTGAGCGCTGGGGAGTGATTGCCGTTGCGCTCCTTGTCCTTGGAAGCCTGCTGGCGGGACATTACCGGAATGTGCTGATCGGTTTGCAGGAAATCCCGCGCGTTAATCTCATCAATTTGTACGGGCAGATCGTGACGTTGATCGCGATTCTGATCTTCATCTGTGTGGCATGGCTCCGGGGTCGACAACTGACGGCAGAAGCACTGGTGTGGTTGCAGGTCGGTGGCGCCATAGGGATCGCGTTCCTCTTCCTGTGGTCGCTCCGACCGTGGCTGATCGGTTCGATCCGGCAGGAAAGCGGCTTATCCGAAGTCATACGATACTCGCTCCCATCGTATCTGGCGAATATGGCGCAATTTCTGAATTATCGCCTCGATATCTTCTTTGTCGGTTACTTTGTGGGGGTCAAAGGCGTAGGGCTGTACTCGCTGGCAGTGGGCAGTGCACAGTTGTTGTGGCTGATTTCTGGAGCTACATCACAGGTATTGCTGCCCAATGTCGCTTCTTCTGAAGATCGCGTAAGCACTCAGCAGCGAACAGCGCGCGTGTCTCGTCTCTCGTTGTGGTTGAGCATCGTGCTGGCGGGGGGCTTGGCGTTGGGAGGAGAAATGCTGTTGCCGCTGGTGTTTGGCGCTGCATTTCGAGAGAGCGTCCCGGCACTGATGTGGTTGTTGCCGGGCGTTACGATCTTTAGCGTCGCCAATGTCATCGGCTCGTACCTTGCTGGCATCGGCAAGCCACATCTGAACCTCGCTGTCGCCCTGGTTGGTCTGGTTGTCACAGTAGCGCTGGATTTCGTGCTCATTCCGTGGCTGGGAATCATCGGAGCAGCGATTGCCAGCAGCATGTCGTATCTGGCGACAACCCTGGCGATTGTTGCCATTTTCATGCACGAAACGAGGATACCTGCAGCACAGGTGCTGCTCATAACCGGAGATGATTTGAGCCTGATCGCTGCAATGATACGACGAAAAGCGGGAGAGCAGAGTGCGACGTAGAATCCTCATTCTGGCCGACTGGTACCCGAACGCAACGGCGCCGGTAAGTGGTGCGTTTATTAGGGATCAGGCGCAACTGCTGGCAGAACGCTTTGAGGTGACAGTTCTGGCAGTGCAGGCCATAGGTTTGCGTGCTGCGTTTTGCAATCGTTCTCGCAGTGGCGTCGAATGCGACGGAAATCTTGCCGTGTATCGTTTGTATGCGCCAACGCCGCCATACATTCCACACCTGCATCTCTTGAGCAGCGCTCATTATGCCTGGCGAGCACTACAACGATACATTCGCTTTCACGGCCGTCCCGACCTCATTCACGCACATGTTGTTCTGCCGTGTGGATGGGTAGCAGCGCGAGCATCGCAGGCATGGAATATTCCGACAGTGCTGACTGAACACACCGGTCCTTTCAGTGTACACCTTTACACTTTCCTCCAAAGGCGGTTGGTGCGCGAAACGATGAGCAGCATCCCGGTGCTAGCAGTAAGTCCGGCGCTTAAGCAGCGTATTCTTGAATTTGTGCCAACAGCTGATGTGCGTGTGCTGGGAAATGTGATTGGAACGCGCTTTTTTACGCCTGATGAGATGCCGCCAGAACGAATACCATCAAAAAAGAGATTCCTCACGATCAGCCTTTTGACGTATCAGAAAGGGCTCGATTATCTGCTGCATGCTGCTGCATTGCTTCGTACACGAGTTGGACTCCTTTTTGAGCTGGTAATCGGTGGCGATGGACCAGAGCGCCAGCGGTTAGAACAACTGGCTCAGCAGCTTGGCTTAACCGACATCTGTCGCTTCGTCGGTCTTCTGGATCGGACGCAGGTGCGAGACTGGATGCGCTGGTGCGATGTGTTTGTTCTGCCAAGCATTCACGAAACGTTCGGTGTTGTGCTGGGTGAAGCGATGGCATGCGGGAAACCGGTGATCGCCACACGCTGCGGCGGTCCTGAATACGTCGTCGAGGAAGGGTGTGGTCTTCTCGTTCCGATAGCCGATGCTCAGGCGCTTGCTGATGCTATGGCGCAGTTTCTGTTGGATCAGGTTCAGTACGATCCGGCGTTTATTCGAGAAAGCGTTTGTCGTCGTTTTGGCGAGGAAGCATTTTTACGGAACATTGAGACAATCTACAACGAAATCTGGTCAGCCAATGAGTAGAATGTCAGCATCCCGCCCAACCATCTGCATTATCTCTTTTTCCCCCATTGCCCGCGATGCGTGGGTGCTGCGGCAAATCCACTACCTGGCGCCGCACTACGATCTGGTTGTGCTGGGGTACGGCGCGCCGCCGCAGCGCTGGCGGAATGTCGAGGGCGCGCGCTGGTTCTCCGTCGATTCGCCGCGCTGGCGTGATTTGCAACACTTCAAAGCGCTGCTGGTGGCGGGGAGGGTGTGGCGACCTTCCACCTGCTACGAACTCTGGTACTGGCTGCAACGCCTTTATCGCCAGGCGTTTGAGCGGCTTCGGCACATCCGCGCTGATCTGGTTTTCGCCAATGATTGGTCGGCGTTGCCGCTGGGGTGGCGGCTGGCGGCGCGCTGGAATGCGCCAATGATCCTCGACCTGCACGAGTATGCGCCGCTCGAATGGGAAGAACAGTGGACATGGCGAGTGTTCGCCGCGCCGATGATTGTCGCCTTTTTGCGTCGATATGCGGTTCACGCCGCTGCAACGCTGACCGTCGCGCCGGATATTGCCCGGCGCTATCACAAAGAGTTTGGCTTTCTGCCGACTGTCGTGCTGAACGCACCAGAATACGCTCCGGTTGAGGATCACACGGTCAATCCGCATACAGTGCGCCTGATCCACCATGGCGGCGCCATCCGCGCGCGCGCGCTGGAGTTGATGATCGATACTATTCGGCTCTGCGATCGGCGCTACCATCTCTCGTTCATGCTCGTCGGCGATGAGGGGTATATCCGGTATTTGCAGATCTACGCCGACCGGGTTGCGCCGGGACGGGTCACGTTTCTCGATCCGGTTGCGCCAGATAAGATCGTGTCGCAGATTGCACCATTTGAGATGGGTTTCTATTTACTCCAACCGACAAATTATAACCATAGCGTTGCTCTGCCGAATAAGGTATTTGATTTCATCCACGCCGGTCTTGCAGTCTGCGTGGGTCCCTCCCCCGGCATGGCGGCGTTCGTGCGCGAATGGCAGTGCGGCGTGGTCGCGCCGTCGTTCGAGCCGGCGGAGGTCGCTGCGACGCTGAACCGCCTTGGAGTCGAGGAGATCCGGGCGATGCGCCAGGCTGCGCGCGTCGCTGCCGCCGCGATCAATGCGTCCACCGAAATGACGAAGGTTGTGGAATTGTGCAACCGGTTACTCCGGCGCGTGCAGGCGGCGAGGTGAGGGTAAGGCGAGAGGTGAGAGGTGAGAGGTGAGAGGCGAGAGGTGAGAGGCGAGAGGTGAGAGGTGAGAGGTGAGAGGCGAGAGGTGAGAGGCGAGAGGCGAGAGGTGAGAGGTGAGAGGTGAGAGGCGAGAGGTGAGAGGCGAGAGGTTCAAGAGCCTCTTAACCTTCAACCTTCAA
>NZ_JBYNRX010000002.1:0-19505 GCF_057785375.1 Roseiflexus sp. | reverse complement strand
CCTACGTTGTCTTACCACACTCGATGCATTTCCGAGAGCATAGCACCGCCAGCCCTACGTGCAACCTTGCCGCGTTCAACGTTCAACGTTCGCAGGTAACACCCCTCGCCTCTTGCCTCTCACCCCTCGCCTCTTGCCTCTTGCCTCTCGCCTCTCGCCTCTCGCCTCCCACCTCTCACCTCTCGCCTCTCGCCTCTCACCTCTCGCCTCTCGCCTCGCTCATCAGGTTCTCCGCATCACGTCGGTCAACCGCCAGGCATCGAAGGAGTGTACGCGCGCTGCACCGCCGGTTGCGAACAGTGCCACGCCATTGCTGTTGCTGCGCACCGGGTAGACGCGCGCGGTCAGGCAGGCGTGACCATTGGCAAACACCTCGACGATTGACCGGTCGATGAAGATTCGCAGGTTCAGCGTGTCACCAGGAGCGAGCGGCAGCGCAATCGACGGCGAGCCGGTGTGTCCGTCGCCGGAGCGCGTCCGGTCAATGACCAGACGGCCCGGTTCGCGCTCGTAGACGATGCAGGTTTCTTCGTCGTGCGCAGGGCTTGCCAATACGGCAATGCCCACCTGCCGCGCTACGCCGGGATCGATAGTTGTTGCAATTTCCAGCATATCGCCGTGCAGGTCATCGAGCGCAACAGATGTATCCGGCAGCAGGTCGTGCGCTGCGCGCGCGATGTGCGCGCCGCGCAGCGCTTCGACGTCGGGCGCAGGGGTCATTCCCAGGCGACCGTCAGCGCGAGGAGTGATCAGGCGCGGCAGCGACATGGCGCCCGACCATCCGGCGGCGAGTTGCGCCGCTTCATCACGCGCCTCGCGCAGCCAGCCGAACATAATTCGCCGCCCGCGTTCATCAACGAAACTCTGCGGCGCATAGAAATCTCGGCTGCCATCCACCTCGCCGCGCGCCTCGGGAATGAACCGGTACGACTCATAGCGCCCGGTCAGGTACACCGCCCGGTTGAGCGGCAGCGGCGACAACACCAGCGCATGCCGGTCACCCAGGGCGAAGAAATCGGGGCATTCCCACATGTCGTCGTTCTCGCCCACGCTGCCGGTGCAGAGCGGACTCAGATACTCCCATTCGAGCAATGTGCGCCCGCGATACAGGAAACAGGCACCCCCCTGCCCCGCAATCCCCGACCCGATAATCTGATACCACCACCCATCCTCGCGCCAGACGCAGTGGTCACGGAAGCCGGGAACGGTTATCCCTTCGGGCGGACCGGCAATCACCGGGTTGCGCGGATGTTTCCGCCATGTGATCAGGTCGTCGCTGCCGGTGGCGACATACGGCAACTGAATGCCGCCGCGCACTTCGGTGTAAACGAGCGTGGGAATGCCATGGTCGTCCACAGCGACGCCAGACCAGCACCCGTCGTCGCGTGGGGATCCTGGCTCCGGCGCCAGCGCAATCGGCAGATCGCTCCAGTGCACCAGAGCATCGCTGACGGCGTGCCCCCAGTGGATGAAACCCCAGCGCGCCTCATGAGGGTTATGCTGGTAGAAGAGGTGATAGCGACCACGCCACTGGATCAGTCCGTTCGGATCGTTCATCCAGCCGGAAGGCGGCGAAAAGTGGTAGCCTGGCCGGTACCGGTCGTTCGATGCCATCACGATGAACGCCTCAACGCAATCACTTCAATCTCCACCCGCGCGTCGCGCGGCAACCGCGCAACCTGAACCGTCGCACGCGCCGGCGGGTCAGCAGTGAAAAACTCGGCATAGACGGCGTTCATGGCGGCAAAGTCGTTCATGTCCGCGAGAAAGACTGTCGTTTTGACCGCCTGGGCGAGTGAACTGCCTGCTGCTGCCAGTACTGCCTGAAGGTTCGTCAATACCTGGCGCGTCTGTGCCGCCACGTCGCCTTCCACCAGCGCGCCATCGGGGGTCAGCGGAATCTGCCCCGAACAAAACACAAAATCACCGGCGATGATCGCCTGCGAGTACGGACCGATCGCCTGCGGCGCATCCGGCGTTTGCACGACTGAACGATCCATGAGCGCGCCCCTTTCTGTAAAAATGAATGCCGGGGCTATTGTAGCAGATACATTCGAGTATAATACTGCGCGTGAGTAGTAAGACGATTTCGGGCGATCCGCCTGCTCTACAGCCAACTGCCAGCGCGTATGCGCGCCTGGCGCTAGATATGCGCCTGGCGCTCATCGTTGCGCTGGCGCTGCTGGCGGGCATCTTTGCCTACCAGGCGCCGGTCAACGCGACGATTCCCGTTGGCTGGCCCGGCGACCGCCTGTTTTTCCAGGCGAGCGAAGGCGCTGGCGCCGCCGACCGCCTCACGTTCTATGGTGATGAGATTACTGCCGATGCGCCGGGCGGTCGCAGCCGCTGGACGCACCAGGGGACGCGGATTGATCTGCCTGGTCTGGGGGAAGGCGCGCTCGTGGCGACAGTGCGCGTGCAGGGCTGGCCCTCCGATGTCCTCAATCGCGCAATGCGCCAGCCGGAGGTGACGGTCACGGCGGACGAGATGCTCGTCGGGCGTTTCACGCCAACCGAACAGTGGGCGGAGTACAATGTCGCCATTCCCGCTGAAGTGCGGCGTGGCAATAACCTGACGCTGATCCTGGTTGCGTCGGATGTCTTTACCAGCACGAGCGCCTACAACGACCCGCGCCCGAAAGGAATCCGCATCGACTCGATCAGGGTGCGCAGCGCTGGTGATGGCCCATTCGTGCCTGCGCCTGCGCCGGTGCTCTGGCTGACCGTGAGCGGCATAGTCTGGTTCCTGGCGATAGCGGGGACCAGTCGCCGGCCAACGTTTGCCTTCGTTCTTGCGACGCTCCTGGTTAGTGGTGCGGCGGTTGCGCTGACGGCGGCGCGTATCTGGACGGTTGCATTGTTGCCGTGGTTGGTCGCTGCCGGCGCCATACCGCTGATCTGGCAGTATCGCACCGCTCTGATGCGCTATCCGCTGCGCCTGGCGAGGCGCTTTGCCCATGGATCTGCGCTCGGATATGGGCTGCTGGCGGCGACCGGCGTCTGGCTGGCGGCGATGATCGTTCAGAATGCCCCGCCGATGCCACGTCTGGAACAGTTCTGGGAGTTCTTCCCCGACTCGCTCATCTATACCCTGATCACGCTTGGTGGTCTGGCGCTGCTGCTGATCTACGGGCGCAATGGTCTGCCCCGTCTGGCGCAGGCGATAGTGCGCGTGGCCGGGTCGCGGCGCGGTGCGGCGCTGGCGCTGGCGCTGCTGCTGGCGGTGTGGGCGGGGTATCTGGGATCGGTCATCCTGGCAATGCCGTATGTCGGTCACGCCGACTATGCCGATAATGCGGTCGTGGCGCGCAATCTCCTCGCCGGGCGGGGATGGACGGTTGACTATGTGACGCAATTCTACCGCCTCTACGACGGCGTCACGCGCCCGCAGGAAACGTGGCCCCTGCTGCAACCGGTATGGGTGGCGGCATCGTTTGCGTTGTTCGGGGTCAGCAATTGGGCGGCGAAGATTCCAAATTTCTTCTTCCTCCTCGTGCTGGCGCTGGCGGTGTACCGGGCTGGTGCGCGCCTGTGGGATCGGCGCGTCGGGCTGGTTGCCGTGGCGCTGCTGATCACCAGTCACCTCTATTTCAAACTGGTGATCTATGTGACGAATGACCTGGGGTTTGCGCTGTTTGCGTTTGGCGCACTGATACTGCTGTACGTCGCCTGGGGTGCGCCAGGCGCCGAAATGCTCGAGAGATGCTCGCGCTTTGGGGGAATGTCACAGCGACTGGCGTTGACGATCCTCTCCGGGGCGCTGGTCGGTCTGATGCTGCTGCAAAAGCCGGGGAGCGGCGGCTTGATCGCGCTGGGCATGGGATTGTGGTTCCTGCGTATGCGCTTCGACACCTTGCCGCAAACCCTGGCAGACCTGCGCGTTCGACTGGCGCCGGTCGTGGCTTGGGGCGCAGTCGCATTCGTGCTACTGGCGCTGTATCTGGCGCGGAATATGCTCACCTTCGGCGTGCCGTTCTATTCGACCGAGAGCAAGGATGCGTGGGTGCTGGAATACACGACGTGGGATCAGATCTATGCCGTGTATACCACCGAAGAAGGGTTAAGCACGCTCGGCGTTCCCGACCGCAGCTGGATTCTGCGCTGGGGATTCGACCGCACTCTGGTGAAGATGGAGCGGCAGGTGCGTGCGTTGCGCGATTATCTGATTCCGTCCTGGCAACGCGCGCCCTTCGGGTTGAGCGACTGGTTTGGGCGCGCCGACAAGGAACGCCTGCTGTTCGATGCGGGCGCGTGGCTGGCGCTCGCCGGCGCCATCGCTGCCATCGCGTCGCATCGCCGCCTGATGGCTCTGCTCGGCGCAGCGTTCGTGCCATACACGCTGTTCCTGATCGTCTACTGGCATACGAACGAAGAACGCTACTGGGTTGTGGCGATGCCATGGCTGGCGCTCTTCGCCGCTGCCGCGTTGTGGCGCATCTACGACTGGATCGCTGCGCTGTCCGATGGGCGCTGGACGCCGTTCGGCCTACTGGCGGTTCTGGCGTTGCTAGCGGCAATCGTTGCACCGTCCTGGTCCCCCATCGCCGAAAAGGTGCGTGACGAGCCGAACCTGTATCGCGCCGATCTCGACGCCTATGCCTGGCTGAAGCGCAACACGCCGCCAGATGCCGTGATGATGACGCGCAACCCGTGGCAACTCAACTGGCATAGCGAGCGACCGGCGCTCATGATCCCATACACCACCGACCGGGAGACCTTCCTGCGCCTGGCGCGCCGCTACAACGTGCGCTACCTGGTGATCGACACCTTGCAGCGCCCGGAACCGGAAGTGCGCCGCCTGCTCGACACGATGATCGCCGATCCTGAATTGGGACTCCGCGAAGTCTACCGCACACCGGCGTATCGCGCCGATTTTCGTGGCGTGACGAAGGAAATGACCGCCATTGTGTACGAATTTCCGCAGTGAGGCGAGAGGCGTGAGGCGAGAGGGGTTGAAGGTTGAAAGTTGCAGGTTGAAGGTGGGAAGGCAGAGCCGTTGCATTGCACGGCTCCACCGCACCGCCGCCGTGTGCGTTGTGTGGCAACGTTGATGTCACACTCAGTTGCTCCGCTGCACCGCGACGTTGCCACGCGGGCGCGGGAGGAAACGCGACAAAGCAAAAGTTATTGTCTCTGCGCCCTCTGTGTCTCTGCGGTTAAGAATAATGGCCAGATATGAACATTCTTATGCTCACCTCTTCGTACCCGAAGTACGTCGGGGAGACGACAGCGCCATTCATTGAGTCAATCGCCGTCGGGCTTGTGCGACGGCGTCACACGGTGCACGTCGTGGCGCCGTTTCACCCCGATGTGCGGCGCGCGCCGATCGAGTACGGGGCGCGGTTGCACTTCTACCGCTACGCACCGCACCGCGCCCTCAATGTCTACGGGTATGCCGAATCGTTGCGCGCCGATGTCGGTCTGCGCCGTGCAGCGCTGGCAGCGGTTCCATTTGCGCTTGCAGCGTCGCTTCAGGCGCTGCTGCACCTCACGCGCCGCCATCGGTTCGACCTGATCCACGCGCACTGGGTGCTGCCAAATGGCGTCCCTGCGCTGATCGCTTCCCGGTTGCGCGGGTTGCCGCTGGTCGTCAGCCTGCATGGGTCTGATGTCTATCTGGCGTCCAGAGGATGGCCCCTTGCGTTGAGCGCAGCGGCGGTCTTTCGCAGCGCAGGCGCCATCACGGCATGTAGCAGCGATCTGCATCAGCGCGCAGTGCGCCTCGGCGCGCCGCCTGCACGCACAATGGTCATTCCATACGGCGTGGATGTCCATGCTTTCCGCCCCGATCCGCGTGCAGGCGCTCAGGTGCGCGCCGAATTGAATCTGCCCTCCGATACGTCGCTCATTCTCGCCATAGGCAGAATGGTCTACAAAAAGGGGTTCACCTACCTGCTCGATGCAATGCCGCACATCCGCGCATCGCATCCGCACACAACGCTCGTGCTCGCGGGGTATGGCGATCTGCTCGATGAACTGAAGGAGCGCGCCAGACGGCTTGGGGTCGAAGATGCCGTCATCTTTCCCGGTCAACTCCCGCGCGACCGCGCCGCGCGCTACGTCGTCGCCGCCGATGTGTATGTCGTGCCCTCCGTGCGCGACGACGCCGGCAATGTCGATGGTCTGCCCAATACCCTCCTCGAAGGGATGGGTGCGGCGCGTCCGATTGTTGCGACTCGCACAGCCGGCATTCCCGATGTCATCACCGATGGCGTGCATGGCCTGCTTGTGCCGGAACGCGACCCGGCGGCGCTGGCGAATGCCATCGTGCGCCTGCTGATCGATCGCAATGTCGCGGTGCGTCTCGGGGAAGCGGCGCGCCGTCGTGCGCTGGACGAACTCTCCTGGGATGTGACGGCGGCGCGCTTCGAGGAGGCGTATCGCCGTGCCGTTGAATGTAAACTTTAGCCCGCAGCGCCCTGGCGTCCTGCTGCGCGCCACGGCAATAATGGTTCTTGAAGACGTATTCCGCTATCCGCTCGTCCGCCCGGCGGCTAAAGCTGCGGGCTACAGTTGCCAAGCCCGCCTGCGCGAGCTTCACCGGGCGATACCGGATTCGTTTCTCGAAAACCATTATTGACTTCACTGCAAAAAGCTGTAAACACGAAGGTAAACACGAAGGTCACAAAGGGACACAAAGGAAATGCTCTTCATTTTTATCAACCTTCGTGCGCTTCGGGTCCTTTGTGGTTAAGCCTTTTTGCAGTGGACTCATTATTGTATGAATGACCGCACATGAGTATCAGTTCTCGGTTCTCGGTTCTTGGTTCTCGGTTCTTGGTTCTTGGTTCTCGGTTCTTGGTTCTTGGTTCTCGGTTCTTGGTTCTTGGTTCTCGGTTCTTGGTTCTTGGTTCTCGGTTCTTGGTTCTTGGTTCTCAGTTCTTGGTTCTTGGTTCTCAGTTCTCAGTTCTCACTTCTCGATCACCATGCGTCAGTTCGTAACCGCCAGTCTAACCGCCTTTACCCGGCGCGCCAGAGGACTCGTCGGCAACCAGGCGGATGCTGCGCAACAGAAGTTCCTGATCATCGCGGTGTTGACCGCCCTGGCGTTTGGGTTGCGCCTGTATCGCTTGGACGCGCAGAGCCTGTGGCTCGACGAAGGGAGCGCGTGGGTCGAGGTGATGAGCAAGGGATGGCTGGCGCTCTTTGCAGAGTTGTTCAGCCCCAATGCCGGCTACCCGCTCTACCATTTGCTGCTCAAGGCATGGGTTTTCGT
Source organism: Roseiflexus sp. (assembly GCF_057785375.1). Classification (NCBI taxonomy): domain Bacteria; kingdom Bacillati; phylum Chloroflexota; class Chloroflexia; order Chloroflexales; family Roseiflexaceae; genus Roseiflexus; species Roseiflexus sp. Next base: position 12,289 of record NZ_JBYNRX010000002.1, on the reverse strand, counting down.
GGCAGGCGACTCGGAATGGGCGCTGCGTTTCCTATCGGCGCTGGCGGGGGCGCTGGCTGTGCTGGTGCTGATGGCAGCGACCAGCGAACTGTGTGCCGCTTCAGGGCAGGCGAATGACGGGTATGCGCTGGCGGCGGCTGGCGCACTCGCGGCGTTCTCGCCGTATGCCCTCTGGCATGCGCAGGACGCAAAAGTCTACAGTTTGCTCATCCTGGCGTCGGCGCTGCTCATCTGGACATTGTTGCGCGCGTTGCGGTCGGGTTCGCCGCGCGCCTGGTCACTTTTCATTGGCGTAGCGCTGATTAGCGTGTTTGTGCATCGCCTAGCGCTGTTGTCGCTGGCAGGCGCTGCGTTGGTCATCGCGTGGCATCTGTGGCGTCAGAGGGCTGTTCCTGCACGCCGATGGGCTGTGATATGCTCGACTGGGGCGCTGGCGCTGAGCATTGCCGGCGTTGCAGGAGTAATTCTGGCGACGCGCGATGAACGTATGAGCAGTGAGCGCAGCGCCGTCGGAATGCTCGAAGGGCTATGGTTCACCTTTGCGCATTTTAGTCTGAACCGCTGGCCCGGCGAACTGGAAGGCTATCTGAGGCTGCCTGCGTTGATCTGGTTGCTGCCATTCGGCGCTTTGACCCTGTGGGGTGTGGCGTTGCTGGCGCGCGATATGCATGCAGGTCATGGCGGCGCCAGCGCCATCCTTGGCATGTTCCTGGCGCCGCTGGCGCTGTTTGCCATGGTCCATACCCTTGCGCCGGTGTACGAATCGCGCTATGCCGCAGCAGCGTTTCCGGCGTGGCTCCTCACCCTGGCGTACCCGCTGATTGCACGCGAGGATGGCATCAATGCCCCGCGCCTGTCACGGCGGTCGGTCACGCGCCCCGTTGCTGCAACACTGGTCGCCATCAGCCTGGCGGCATGCGTTGCGGCGCTCGTACAGCCAGGAAAAGGGCTCTTCAGCGGCGATCCGGTTAAGGAACAGTGGCGCGAAGCGGTTGCCGCGCTTGCCATGCGCGCCCATCCCGACGATCTGGTGCTGGCGCATCCACACTATGTGATGCCGATGTACGCCTACTACGCTCCCCGCGTCACTCCCGATCCGCTGCCGCAGCCGGTGACGTTCCCCGTGTTCGCCGAAGGCGACACGTGCGGTATTGCCAACCCGACGCGGCAGCAGATGCTCGAGTGCATCCGGCGCCGGTTCGAACCGTTCTACAATCAGCAGGCAACCGGCAAGAAACGCGCGCTGTTGCTGATCGCGCCAGATCACGCGCGGACGGTTGATCCGCCCCCGTTGCCGGTCGATCGTTTCGGGTGGGTCGGGTTGCGCTTCCAGTATCCGCAGCGCACCTGGCCCTGCGGCGGTGTCGAGTTCGTTGGCGTTCTGCTGATGTGCCAGAGTTTTCCCGAAACTTTCAACCCTGGCGGGTCGGGAACAATCCCGCAACCAGATCAGACGCTCGAAGCCATATTCGGCGGCGAGTTGCGTTTGCGAGGCGTGACGCTGGCGCTTCACGGCGGCGCTGCACGGGCAGGCGGCACGCTTCCTGTCACCCTCTATTGGGAAGCGGTCGCGCCGCCGACCCGCGATTACCGGATGTTTCTGCACCTCTGCCGCGACTGCGCGATTCCGCCGCTTGCGAATGCCGATGGGCCTCCGCTCGGCGGATATGCGCCCGCCGGGATGACTACTACCTGGCGTGTCGGCGATCCGGTGCACGATGAGCGGACGCTGACGCTGCCCCATGACCTGCCGCCTGGTCGGTACACCTTGCTCCTGGGGGTCTACAGCGGCGATGGCGCGCCAGGTACGCGCCTGCGGATTACGACCTCCGCCTCAACGCTGTCTGAAAACCGCCTTGTGGTGGGAACTGTCAATGTCATTGCGCCATAGGTTGTTGGTCTCCAACGTTTCGCTCTCCGCTTCCACGCCGAAGAGTGGGAACTGTCAATGTCATTGCGCCATAGGTTGTTGGGGCGCAGACGACGGTCCTCAGCGGGACGCCGGGAGGGGCGGGTGGGGATGGCAGCGCCAAATGGTATGCAGGCGGTTGGGTGGCTGGCGGAGATGACCGTCACATGGCGCTTGCTGCTCCTTCGGGTATAATGCGACATGGAGAGTTCGTGTGAACACCCGTCATCTGCCCAACCTGCTCGGACTGTTTCGGATTGTCGCAACGCCGGCGCTCTATGTTCTGATTGCACTCGGCACGCCGACCGGCGACCTGAGCGCTGTTGTTTTGTTGTTGCTGATGGCTGCCAGTGATATTGCTGACGGCCGAATTGCACGCAAACTGAAGGTGGTATCGCCACTCGGCGTTTTTCTCGATACCATCTCGGACAAAATCTTTGTTGCCGGCGCGCTGTTGCCGATGGTCGAACGCGGGCTTATTCCCGGTTGGGCTGCATTGATCATCATTATCCGCGAATTTGCTGTGTCGGGGTTGCGTTCCTACGCCGCCGCCGAAGGCGAAGTGATCGCGGCGCGGCAGTGGGGGAAGCAAAAACTGGTGTTCACCGTCACGGCGCTGATCTGGTGTCTGGTCGATGCCGCAGTGCGCGCTTTGCCAGGTGCGCCGGCAGCGCTGCTGACCTTGGCGTCGCTCTGCCCCCTTGTCCTCGGTATTGCCCTGGTCTGGACGATTGGTTCGGGAGTGGAGTATTTCTGGAAAGCGATGCCGTTGTTGCGGCGGTGAACGTAAGGCGGGAGGCGAGAGGCAAGGGGTGAGAGGGTTGCAGATTGAAGGTGGGAAGGTTCCAGGTAGAAACGCTGCACCGCAGTGTCTCCGAGATGTTGAACGTGTACAAAGAAGGCGGGAGGGCGTATCACGCGCTTCTCTGTGCCTCTGTGGTTCAAAAGCGCAGGCGCGAAGAGTCGTACCTTGAAGGAGGGCAGGAAGGGTGCAGGTGGAAGGTGGGGCTTATTGAGACGCGCATCAACAAGCCAGATTTCAAACGCATCCGCAAGCCGATCGAAGATGCCGTCGCGACTCGGAGAGTGCTGCATGATCGATCGATCGTGATAGTGTGCCCGCAAAGGTGGCGATCATTCAGCGCTGTCTCGACCGCATCCGGTCGGTCACCGGCATGGACCCGGCGAGTCTTGATGACATCGACCGGCAGGATATTGTTGTGCTCAACCTGCAGCGCGCCGTGCAGTCTGCAATCGATCTCGGCGCACATACCCTTGCAGCGCATGGATACGAGATGCCAGCAACGCCGCGCGACATTTTTGCGGCGCTTGAGCGACAGGTGCTTCTGTCCACCGCATCGGCGCGGGCTATGCAAACGAAGTGCGGTTTTCGCAATATCGCCGTCCAAGACTATCGCAAACTCTCGCTGGATGTGCTCAAGTCAATCCTGATGCATCATCTGCCCGATCTCGAAACGTTTTACAGTGAGACTCTGGCGCCGCTGCCGCCTTCGTTGCCGGCTCGATCTGATTGAGTGTGTGGAGGAAGAGTGTGATTGGCGCCGTGCCCGAAATGCAGACCCCTGTCCATCAGACCGTCTCTCCTGAACGTCTGGCGCTGCTGGACTCTATCCAGCGCCGCATTCTCTGGTTGGCGCCGCTCATGGTCCATCATGCGAACCATGTGCGCCCCAATCCCGACGGCACGAAAATCGGCGGACATCAGGCATCCTCGACATCGCTCGTGACGATCCTCACGGCGCTCTACTTCCATTTTCTGCGTCCCGGCGACCGGGTGTCGATCAAGCCGCATGCGTCGCCTGCGTTCCACGCGGTGCAGTACCTGCTAGGGCGGCTGCCGCGCGAGTATCTGACAACCCTGCGCGCCTACGGCGGTCTTCAGGCGTATCCCAGCCGCACCAAAGACCCCGACGACGTTGATTTCTCGACCGGCTCGGTGGGGCTTGGCGCGGTTGCACCCGCGTTCGCAGCATTAGCGCATCGCTACGCAAAGATGCACTTCGGGCACGTGACATCACGGCGCTTTATCGCATTGGTCGGCGACGCAGAACTGGACGAAGGGAATGTCTGGGAGGCGATCCTCGATGAGGCGATGGAAGGTCTGGACAACCTGATCTGGATCGTTGACCTGAACCGCCAGAGCCTCGACCGGGTGGTGCCGGGCATTCGGGCGTCACGGCTGAAACGTCTGTTTGCCGAAAATGGCTGGCAGGTGCTCGAAGCGAAGTATGGCCGCTGGTTGCAGGCGCTGTTTCGGCAGCCCGGCGGTGACGCGCTGCGTCAGCGCATCGACGATATGAGCAACGAAGAGTATCAGGCGCTGATCCGCCTCCCCGGTCACGAACTGCGTTCACGTTTGTGCGATGATCCGATGGGCAAGGGTGAACAGATCGCCAGCGTTATCGCGGACGTTTCCGACGACGAATTGCCGGCTGTTCTCTCGAACCTCGGCGGGCATGATCTGGCGGAACTGTTCGACGTGCTGGCGCAGACGGACGCTTCAGCAGGCAGGCCCACGATTATTTTCGCCTACACCATCAAAGGTTGGGGGCTGCCTATTGCCGGGCATCCACACAACCACTCAATGCTTCTGACCACTGAACAGATCGAGGCGCTGCGCGTTGCACACGGCATCGCTCCCGGCGCAGAATGGGACGCATTTGCGCCAGGAACGCCCGAAGCCGATCTGTGCGCGAAGACGGCGGCGCGTCTCTATCCTCCCGATGAGCCGCAGATCGTCGCCTGTGATCCCACGCTGGTCCCCGCCGATCTGGACGTTGCCATACCGGAGCGCACGAGCACCCAGGATGCGTTTGGGCGCCTGCTGGTGCGCCTGGCGGATACTCCCATCGGCGAGCGCATCGTCACTTCATCGCCCGATGTCTCGGTTTCGACCAACCTGGCGGGCTGGATCAACAAAACCGGCGTGTTCACCCCTGTCGAGCACCCCGATTATGAGACCGAGTCGTACCGCCTGTTGCGCTGGAAGCGCGGTCCCTCCGGCAGGCACATCGAACTGGGCATCTCTGAGATGAACCTGTTCATGCTGCTCGGTATGATGGGGCTATCGGCGGAACTGTGCGGGCAGCCGCTGATCCCGATCGGCACCGTGTACGATCCGTTCGTCTGTCGCGGACTCGATGCCCTGATCTACAGCCTCTATTCCGGCGCAAAGTTTATCTTTGCCGGAACGCCGTCGGGGATCACCCTGTCACCCGAAGGCGGTGCGCACCAGTCGACGATCACACCATCAATCGGCGCGGAACTGCCGAAATTGCGCGCGTATGAGCCATGCTATGCACAGGAGGTCGAATGGTTGCTCCTGGAAGCCATACGTGAATGCTGTGACCGCATACACGGGCATGCGACCTATCTGCGTCTTTCGACCCGTCCGATTGATCAGGCGCCGTTCAATGCCGCGCTGCGCCGTTTGGGGAAGGAAGAACTGCGGCGGCAGGTCCTGATGGGCGGGTATCGTCTCCGCGATTGGCGTTTCGCCGACCAGACGACCATTGCACAACGACCGGATGGGCAGCCGTATCGGGTGGTTGTTGCCGCAGCAGGCGCCATCGTGCCCGAAGCGCTGGCAGCCGCCGATCTGCTGGAGCGCGAAGGTGTGGCAGTAACCGTGCTGAACCTGGTCAGCCCGAAGCAGGTCTTCGAGCGCTGGCGCGCGGGGCGCGACCGCGATCCGCTCAACTGGCTCATTCTGCCAGAAGAGCGCCATGCGCCGATCATCACAGTGCAGGATGGCGCATCACACAGTCTGGCGTGGTTGGGAAGCGTCTATGGCGCGCCGGTGACGGCGCTGGGGGTGGATGATTTCGGGCAGTCGGGAGCGCGCGCCGACCTCTACCGCCATTTCGAGATCGACCCGCTAAGCATTGCCGAGGCAGCATTCCGCGCACTGGATGAATGAAGCAACCCTGCACGACATTGTACAGGGTTGCGCGAATGAGGTTCGAGTTGTGACCCGAGCCTTGGGGGAGAGTTAGCATCGGACACTGGCGCATGCTGAACCTGACGTTGCGCTGGCTGAACCTGTCGAAGCCAGCGCCAGCCTGACGTTGCGCTGGCTGAGCCTGTCGGAGCCAGCGCCAACTGCTTTACGTCACGTCGTCGCCGGCGGGTTGCGGCGCGCCTCGATGAAAGAGCGCACGCCGAGCGCCATGTAGATGCCGCAGATGATCGCCATCGCAATGTTCGCGCCGGTTGCCGCGTTCAGTTCAAACGCGCCGAGCGCCGGGATGATGCGGCTCAGTGGAGCGATGAACCCAAGTGCGCCGAGCGCCACCGCGATGTGCATCATCGTCTTGCGGCGCTGCCCATTCTGCGCCAGCCAGCCGAGCAGAATGAGCGGCACGCCAAAAAACGCAGGAATGAGCGCTGTGATGCTTGACATCCCGGTTCCGAAATATGTCAACAGCGCAAGAACCGTCAACGCTGCACCGGCTACAATCGTATTCCTGGGCATTACTCTCTCCTTTCGAGGTGCAACAAAGCACACTCTTATTATACAATGTCCGGCATCGACTGTCAGGGTTGCCTTCCCTATTGGTGTATGTGAATTTCTTCCCGAACGTCTGAAGGACTGTACAATGAGCCGCATTGCCGATACCTTTGCCCGTTTGCGCGCCGCCGGGCGCACGGCGCTGATGCCCTACGTGATGACCGGCTATCCTGAACGCGACTCGGCGCTTGAACTTGCGCCTGCGCTGGAAGCGGCCGGCGCTGATCTGTTCGAACTTGGCGTCCCGTTCTCTGATCCACTCGCCGACGGCGCTACGATTCAGCGCGCCTCGGAACGCGCGCTGGCGAATGGCATTCGCCTTGAACATTGCATTGCAACCATCGCAACACTGCGCGAACGCGGCGTGCGCGCGCCGATTGTGCCGATGGGGTATTACAACCCGTTCTTGCAGTATGGTCTCGACCGCCTGGCGCGCGATATGGCCGCCGCTGGCGCGGATGGGCTGATCATCCCCGACCTGCCGCCGGAAGAAGCGGAGGAATGTCATGCCGCCTGCCGCGAATACGGACTCGATCTGATCTTCTTTGTCGCCCCCACGACTCCTGATAAGCGCATTACCCGGATCGCCGCGCTTGCCAGCGGTTTCATCTACTGCGTCTCGCTCACCGGCGTTACCGGCGCGCGACGTGAGTTATGGAGCGGGTTGCCCGCTTTCCTGGAGCGGGTGCGTCGTCAGACCGACCTGCCGCTGGTTGTCGGGTTTGGCATCAGCAGCGCCGATCATGTGCGCGAGGTCGGCAGGTATGCGGCAGGCGCGATCGTCGCCAGTGCGCTGATCAATGTTATCGAACAGGCGCCTCCTGGCGAGTATGTCGCGCGCACGGCTGAGTTCGTGCGGTTGTTGCGCGGCTGACTGAGGGCGCATCCATGCATTGACTTCACGGCACAAAGCGGTAACTACGAAGGTAACCACGAAGGTCTCCAAGGGACACGAAGGAACTGCGCTTCATTTTTATTCCCCTTCGTGCGCTTCGGGTCCCTGGCAGTGAAGCCTGCGTGCAGTAACCACGAAACCACGAAGGTCACCAAGGGACACGAAGGAACTGCGCTTCATTTTTATTCCCCTTCGTGCGCTTTGGGTCCTTGGTGGTTCAGCCTTCCATGACTTCACTGCAACAAGCAACCACGAAGGTCACGAAGGGACACGAAGAAACTGCGCTTCATTATCGGCAGACGGGCGGAATACATTCCGCGTTACGCAGTCACCAAGGGACACGAAGGAACTGCGCTTCATGGTTCTTCCCCTTCGTGCGCTTCGGGTTCCTGGCGGTTCAGCCAGTGTGCAGTGGACTCATGCATTATGTATTGGATGTGATATAATCGGCATCAGTACGCCGTTTGCAGGATCCGACCGTGCCGTCGCTCGCAATTGTTATTGTCAGTTACAACACCTGCGATCTGCTGCGTGCGTGTTTGCATTCAATCGAAAAGAACAACGCGCACCACACAATCATGGTCTGGGTGGTCGATAATGCCTCGACCGACGGAAGCGCCGCAATGGTGCGCGCTGAGTTCCCCTGGGTGCGCCTGATCGTCAGTTCGCGCAACGGCGGTTTTGCCTATGCCAACAATCTGGCGATCCGTGCGATCCTCAATGAAGCGGATCAGGCAGGGGCGTCGGGCGCCGATTACCTCATGCTGCTCAACCCGGACACAATCGTGCCTTCTGGCGCACTCGATGGATTGGTTGATTACATGGAAGCGCACCCTGATGTTGGCGCCTGCGGACCAAAGTTGCTGCTTCCCGATGGCTCGCTCGATCTGGCGTGTCGGCGTTCATTTCCGACGCCGGCAGTCGCGTTCTACCGGATGATTGGCCTGTCGTACCTGTTCCCGCGCCATCCGCGCTTCGCGCGCTACAATCTAACCTATCTGGACGAGAATTGCGAAGCAGAGGTGGACGCGGTGGTGGGTGCGTGTATGCTGGTGCACGTCGGCGTCGTGCGCGAGGCGGGTTTGCTCGACGAAGCGTTCTTTATGTATGGCGAAGACCTCGATTGGGCCTATCGCATCAAACAGTATGGCTGGCGCATTATGTATGTTCCGTCGGTCACGGTATACCATCACAAACGGGCATCGAGCAGCCAGCGTCCAGTGCAGACGATCCGCTGGTTCTATGATGCTATGCGCATCTTTCACCGCAAACATTTTGCCGCTACTACGCCTGCGCTGCTCAATGCAGCGATCGAAACCGGCATTACACTGAAGGAGTATCTCAGCCTTGGCAGCAATTTCCTCCGCCCCCCGTTCGGGCGCCGCGTCGGCTAAAACCGCGCGCCGGCGCACATGGGTGGTGCGCACATTGCTGATCCTGGCGCTGCTCGCCTGTGACGCGCTGGCGCTCAATGCGTCGTTTGTCGGCGTCTTCCTGTGGGCAGGGCGTGATGATGCAGAATTCGCTGCCGCTCTCGCCGCCGTCGGTCCGGTGACGTGGTTGACGTCGCTGCTGATCCTGAATCTTTCGATGGCGGCTGCGTTCATCGGGAGCAGCCTCTATTCGCTACGGCGCGGCGTTTCGCGCGTGGATGAGTTCTTCAAAATTATTGTCGCGGTGTCGCTTGGCGCCTTCGCCACGTTGATCTTCAACGCGATGCAGCCACAGTTTGGTCGCGATCCATTGCCCTGGAATGAACGGGTGCTCGTCAGCGGCTGGATCGGTGCGGTGACCGGCGTGGCGGCGTTGCGTCTGGCGCATCGTTCGATTCTGACAGCATTGCGCAAACGCGGGATCGATGTGCGCCGCGTGATCATTGTCGGAACGCGCGATCCAGGGCGGGTTGTGCTCAAGACGATCCAGCGTCAGCCGGAGATGGGGTATCATGTCGTCGGCTTTATCTCGAACTCGACGCCGGTCGGCACGCTGGTCGAGGGTGTGCCGGTGCTTGGCAAACCGGCGTCGCTTGGGCGCGTCATCCGCGCGGCGCATGCCGACGAGGTGATCATTGCGGTGTCGGGACGCACGTCGGCAGAGGTGCTGGAATTGGTGGCGCTCGCTGAGGACGAATTGGTTGAGATCAAACTGTATCCCGATGCGTTCCAGTTGATTACGAATAACGATGTCTCGATCGGCGATGTCAGCGGCCTGCCGCTGATCGGCATTCGTAACGTTGCGCTCGACAGCCCGGTCAATCGTGTGCTCAAACGTGGTCTCGATCTGGTCGTCGCCACGTTGGTGTTGACTCTCAGTTCACCGGTGATGCTGCTGATTGCGCTGCTGATCAAACTCGAGTCGCGTGGGCCAGTCTTCTTTGTGCAGGAGCGCGTCGGTCTCGACGGCAAGCCGTTTCCGACGTTCAAGTTCCGCACGATGCACGTCGATGCGCCGCAGATCGGCAACTGGACGACGAAGGACGACCCGCGCGTGACGACGCTGGGGCGGTTCCTGCGGCGCTACAGCCTCGATGAACTCCCGCAGTTCATCAATGTCATTCGCGGTGAGATGAGCGTCGTCGGTCCGCGCCCCGAACAACCGGTGTGGGTCGAGCGGTTTTGTCAGAGCATTCCACGCTACATGCGCCGCCACAAGCAGAAGGCTGGCATTACCGGCTGGGCGCAGGTCAATGGATTGCGTGGCGATACCAGCATCGAGGAGCGCACCCGTTACGACCTCTACTACGTCGAAAATTGGTCGCTTCTATTTGACATAAAAATTATCATCAAGACGGTTGTTGACATTCTGACAGGGAAAAATCGAGGGTACTGATGACTCCGCTCTATCAGTTGACGGTTGTCCAGGCGCGTGAGGCGCTTAGCCACAGTGAGATTACATCGGTTGAGTTGACCGAAGCGCTGCTGGCGCGGATTGCCGCCGTTGAACCGCAGGTGCGCGCGTTTCTGACAATCGACGTCGATGGCGCGCGGGCGCAGGCGCAGGCTGCCGATGCGCGCCGCGCCGCTGGCGATACGTCGCCGTTGCTCGGCATTCCCATCGGCGTCAAGGATGTGATTTCGACCCAGGGGTTGCGCACGACCTGCGCCTCGAAGATGCTCGAGAACTATACTCCGGTATATGATGCGACGTCGGTGGCGCGGTTGAAGGCGGCGGGTGCGGTGATCCTCGGCAAACTCAATTGCGATGAGTTTGCCATGGGTTCCTCTACCGAAAACAGCGCCTTTCAGCAGACGCGCAACCCCTGGAATCTCGAACGGGTTCCCGGCGGTTCGTCCGGTGGTTCGGCGGCAGCGGTCGCAGCCGGTGAAGCGCCGGCTACTCTGGGCACCGATACCGGCGGTTCGATCCGCCAGCCAGCAGCCCTCTGCGGCATTACCGGTCTCAAACCAACTTACGGGCGCGTGTCGCGCTATGGACTGGTGGCGTTTGCGTCGTCGCTCGATCAGATTGGACCCATGGCGCGCACGGTGCGCGATTGTGCGATTATGCTTCAGGTGATCGCCGGAGCGGATCCGTTCGATGCGACCTGCACTGCTCATCCCGTGCCAGACTATGAAGCGGCGCTGACCGGTGATATTCGCGGGGTGCGCATCGGTGTTCCACGTGAATATTTCGTTGCCGGCATGCAACCCGAGGTCGAAGCGGCGGTGCGCGCTGCCATCGAGGTCCTGCGTGACCAGGGTGCGGAAGTGTGCGAGATTAGTCTGCCGCATACCCCATATGCGCTGCCGGTCTACTACTTGATCGCTCCTGCCGAAGCCAGCGCCAACCTTGCGCGCTTCGACGGCGTGCGCTACGGGTTGCGCGTGGCGGGGGAGAGTTACTTCGATGAACTTGAGCGCACCCGCGGCGCCGGGTTTGGTCCAGAGGTGCGGCGACGCATTATGCTGGGAACGTATGCGCTCTCGGCAGGGTACTATGACGCCTATTACAAACGCGCTCAACAGGTGCGCACGCTCATCCGTCGTGACTACCAGCAGGCGTTCGAGCAGGTCGATGTCATTGCCGCACCGACGACGCCTACGGTTGCGTTCAAGATCGGTGCGCACACTGACGATCCCCTGGCGATGTACCTGGAGGATGTCTGCACCTTGCCGCTGAACCTGGCGGGATTGCCAGGGCTGGTGGTTCCGTGTGGTCTTGCGGAAGGGCTGCCGATCGGTTTGCAATTGATCGGGCGGGCATTCGATGAGGAAATGCTCTTGCGCGTCGGTGATGCCTACCAGCGTGTGACCGACTGGCATACACGGGCGCCGGAAGTACGCGAGGACGGTTCCGCTTGAGGGTCGTGTTGACCTGCTTCACCACCATTCCCCTGTCTCTCTCGTGCGTTGATCCGCCCAGCGCCTGAAGGCGCCTGTACCGCCGTCCTGATACCCAACCTCCCCCCTCCCACTCCCTCCCCCCCGCTGGGGAGAGGGGGTGCGCGAGTACGGTGAATGGCACGGCATTCACGTTACGGCGTCCTTGCCCCCCCCACCCCTGCCCTCCCCCCGCTGGGGGAGGGGGTGCACGAGTACGGTGAACGGCACGGCATTCGCGTTACGGCGTCCTTGCCCCTCCACCCCTGCCCTCTCCCCCGCTGGGGGGAGGGGGGTGCGCGAGTACGGTGAACGGCACGACATTCACGTTACGGCGTCCTTGCCCCCACCCCTGCCCTCCCCCCGCTGGGGGGAGGGGTTGGGGCAGGGGGTGCTCTCAAGAGTAGCGTTGTCTCATGAGGCGCAGTTTGGGTGGGTGAAGGCGTCGCCTTCGCTCACCAAATCGACTTTTTCGGGCGCGCGTTCATGTCGTCCGCAGGCGCTCGACGAACGCGGCGTGCGTCGGGTCCGCCAGGCCGCGCTGGAGCGCGGCAAGGAGCGCAGCGGCATCGCCTGCCCACAGCGCCGCCGGGTCGAGCCACAAGCCGGGGAAGACGCGGCTGCGCAGCGTCCCG
>NZ_JBYNRX010000001.1:0-10450 GCF_057785375.1 Roseiflexus sp. | reverse complement strand
GTCACAGACCCGCCCCGACGTTTGCGCGTGGGTGCGCCGTCGTTCCACCGGCGTGGAGGCGGGTCACAGACCCGCCCCGACGTTTGCGCGCGGGTGCGCCGGTGGCGTAGGGGCGCGCCGTCGGCGTGGGGGCGCGCCTCTTGCCGCTCGCCCTGTGCGAAATCCGCCATGCGGCATATCCCAGCATAACCGACAGGCAGACGCACATTGGCGAGCGCAGCGATACACTCGTTGCAACGGCAACCACATATGCCGTTGATAAGGAGGAATCGCAATGGCACCACGCGTTCCCATGTCGTCTCCCGACATTGGCGATACAGAAGTGCAGGCGGTCGTCGAGACGCTGCGCACGCCAACGTTGAGCATTGGTCCGCGCCTGGCAGCGTTCGAGCGTTCAGCCGCTGCGGTCGCCGGTGTCGAGTGGGGGGTCGGCGTTAACTCGGGCACCAGCGGTCTGCACCTGTGCGTCATTGCTGCCGGGGTTGGCGACGGCGATCTGGTGATCACGACGCCGTTCTCGTTCATTGCATCGGCAAATTGTGTGTTATACGAGCGCGGTGTGCCGGTGTTCGTCGATGTCGATCCAGTGACCGGGAATATCGACCCGCACCTCGTGGCATCTGCGGTTGCAGACCTGACACGTGGCGGTGCGGCTGCCGACCGCTGGTTGCCGCCGGCGCTCCGCGGCGCGCGTCGCTCGGTCGGACGGTTACGCGCGTTGCTGCCGGTGCATGCCTTCGGGCAACCCGCCGATATGGACCCGCTGATCGATACTGCGCGCAACTACGATCTGGCGATTATCGAAGATGCCTGCGAAGCCATTGGCGCCGCCTACAAGGAACGACCGGCGGGATCGCTCGGTGACGTGGCGGTGTTCGCTTTCTATCCAAACAAACAGGTCACTACCGGCGAAGGCGGCATGATCGTCACCAACCGCGAGGCATGGGCGCATCTGTTTCGTAGCCTGCGCAACCAGGGACGCGATGTGTTCGATGGCTGGCTCAACCACACTCGCCTGGGGTACAACTACCGCCTCGACGAACTGAGCGCTGCGCTTGGTCTGGTACAGCTGCAGCGTTTGGATGAAATCCTGGCGAAGCGCGCGCGCGTCGCTGCCTGGTACGACGAGCGACTCGCCGGTGTGGAATGGATTGAAACGCCGCGTATCGCGTCCACAACGACGCATATGTCGTGGTTCGTATATGTGGTGCGTATTCTGCCGCCGGCGCAGCGGGATACTGTCGTGCGCCTGCTGGTGGAGTGCGGCATTCCCAGCCGACCGTACTTTACCCCCATCCACCTGCAACCGTTCTACCGTGAGCAGTTTGGATACCGTGGCGGCGAGTTTCCGGTGACTGAGCATCTGGGATCGGTCTCGCTGGCATTGCCATTTTCGAGCGTCATGACCGAAGCGCAGGTCGATGCCGTGTGCGAAGCGCTGTGCGATGCAGTCCGGCGCAGTGCGCCGCTGTCTGTGACCGGAGGAGTGGAACGATGATGCAACGACTCAAGAACCGGCACTTCTTGCTCTCCGATGTGCTGCTCGTGCCGGTGGCGATCTACAGCAGTTTTGTGCTGCGGCTCGAAACGTTCGACCTTGCGACCTACTGGCTGGCGTGTGCGCACTTCTGCGTGGCAGCGATCATCGTCACCCCGCTGGTCTTTCGCGCGTTCGGCATCTACCGCCGTTACTGGCGCTACGCCTCATTCGAGGAAGTGCTGCTGCTCAGCGGTGCAACTTCGCTGGCAATGGGCGTCACTGCAATTGTGCTCGCCCTGCTCGATCTCGTGACGCCGGTGATAGCAACCGTCCCCCGTTCCATTCCATTCATTGTCCCGCCAATCGCCGCATTGCTGGTCAGCATCCCGCGGCTGCTCGTGCGCATCGGCGCTGCGCGTGAGCGCCGCCGCCGCGCCACCGACCGACCGGCGCCGGTGCTAATCATGGGCGCGGGTGATGCGGCGTCCATTATTGTGCGTGAGATTCAACGCAATCCCAGACTTGGCATGGAGGTCGTCGGGTTGCTGGACGATGATCCGGCAAAGCGCGGCTTGCGTCTGCATGGCGTCGAAGTGCTTGGCGACCGGTATGCCATTCCGGCGCTCACCGCCCGGCACAAGATTCGCCAGGTCATCATTGCCATGCCAGGGGCGCCTGGAAAAGCGGTGCGCGACATCATGCACATCTGCGAAGCCGCCGGAGTTGCCGTGCGCATCATGCCCAGCGTTCACGAACTGATCGACGGAACGATCAGCGTCAGTAAACTGCGCAACATTCAGATCGAAGACCTGCTCCGCCGGGCGCCGGTGCAGACCGATACCGCTGCTGTGCGCGCACTGGTTGCCGGACGGCGCGTGCTGGTGACGGGCGGCGGCGGCTCGATCGGCAGCGAACTCTGTCGTCAGTTGCTGCGCTTCGGTCCCTCGCACTTGATTGTGCTCGGACACGGCGAGAACAGCGTGTTCGAGGTCTGCAACGAACTTGCCCGACTGGCGAACGCGCAACTCGACCAATCACCCTGTATTGTGTCGGTCATCGCCGATATTCGTGATCTGGAGCGGCTGCGCGCCGTGTTTGAGACCCATGCGCCCGATCTCGTCTTCCACGCCGCAGCGCACAAACACGTGCCGCTCATGGAAGAACACCCCGTTGAAGCCGTCAGCAACAACATCGTCGGAACGCGCAATCTGCTCGATGTTGCGCTTGAAACCGGCGTCGAACGCTTTGTGATGATTTCATCGGACAAAGCCGTCAATCCGACGAGTGTCATGGGGGCGACCAAGCGGGTTGCCGAGATGCTCGTGCTTGACGCTGCACGGGTCAGCGGTCGCCCGTATGTGGCGGTGCGCTTTGGCAACGTGCTCGGTAGTCGTGGAAGCGTGGTGTTGACGTTCAAGCGCCAGATTGCGGCAGGGGGACCGGTGACAGTCACTCATCCAGAGATGCGGCGCTACTTCATGACGATTCCCGAAGCCGTGCAACTGGTGTTGCAAGCGTCGGTGTTGGGACGCACGGGTGAAATCTTCATGCTCGATATGGGCGAGCCGGTGAAAGTGGTTGATCTGGCGCGCGACATGATCCGTCTGTCCGGGCTGGAAGTTGGGCGTGACATTGACATCTGCTTTACCGGCATGCGCCCCGGTGAGAAACTGTTCGAGGAATTGTTTGCACGGGGAGAAGAATATCAACCGACGGCGCACAGCAAAATCTTTGTTGCGGCAGGCGCCAGCAACAGTATTCCGCCGGCGCTGCGCACCAGTGTGGCCGCGCTCGAACGGACGGCGCGCGCCAACCTCGATGCTGACGTTCGCCGCATGATGCGCGCCATTGTGCCGGAGTGCTGCCCGCCGCCGGTTCCGGTCACGAATGAAACGCCGTCGTCCGTGCCGTTGCGTTCGTTGCAACCGGCGCACGTTCTGATTGAGAGCCGACCATGATGACGGATACGATGACTGAGATGTCGGTTGTGATGTCAGACCGCCACGCTGCTCTGATGACATCGCCCTCCGACGAGGCGCCACAGCACGAAGCCATGCTGCTCGCGTCGTGCGAGCCGCTGCTGTCGCAGGCATCCACATCGCCCGAAGCCGCTGCCGATCTTGCGTATCGCTGCCTGCGCGCAACAGAAATGTCGCAGGCGCAGGTAAACCCAAACGCGACCACTGCATTGCTATGGCGGGTGACAGATGTCTGTTCTGGAACGCTGGGCGAAGCGCATCCCGCGATCGGCGCGCTGCGTTGCCACCTGGGTGATCTGCTGCTGGCGGAACGACAGGTGGAAGAAGCGCGCCAGCAGTACGAACTGGTGCTGGCGGCGCACCGTCCAAGCGTCTTTGGCGATAGCGCGATCATCGCCCGTGCGCTCAGTGGGCTGGGCGATGCGCTGCGCGCCGAACGCAAATACACCACAGCGCTTATGTGTCTGCAACGCGCACTGCGGCGGCAGTCCGAACTGCACAACGCCCATCCTGCGACGGCGCAGACCCACACCCGCCTCGGCGCGCTCTGGTTTGAGCAGGGACGCTACACCCAGGCGCGTTTTCACTTTCAGGAAGCGCTGGCGATCCGCGAGGCGACGCTGGGACCACGCGACCCGGCGACAGCGCAAAGCCTGCACAATCTCGGCGTGACCCTGGTGGCGCTCGGCGATCTGCGCAGTGCGCGCGTTTGCCTGGCGCAGGCGCTGGCAATCCGCGAGGATCGGCTGGGACGTGAGCACCTGGTGACGGCGCAGAGCCTGGAGGCGCTCAGTCGCGTGCTGGCGGACCTTGGCGATGAAGAAAGCGCACAGTACTGCCGCGAGCGCGCCGCCGCGCTCTACCGCACGCAGGCAGCCAACCGGCGCACGGATCGCGAGACCGCGACAACCGGGGAACGGCAGTCTCAACGGCGCGGCGGCGCGCGCTGGATGGACCTGTTTCGAAGGAACGTATGAAACGATGGATTATGAGGCGCATCGTCCTTTTGCTGACGCTCATCTTCTCGCTGAGCGGCGTTTCGGCGCAAGAACAGCCTGCTCCTCTGCCGACCGAAACGTTGACGGTGCTGGCAGACGTCGAAGGCGCCGGACATCGCATCACAGGCGCCTATGTGATTCGCCGGGCAATGGATGGCAGCGGCGCAGTCTGGTGGTCATTTCGTGGCATGCTCGATGGCAAACTCGAAGAAGTCGATGGCAAGGGGGTTGAACGCTGGTCTATCGATGGAAGTGTGACCGTCGAGTTGACAGGTTTCAACCATCCGAACATCAGCCTCGACCGTCTGCCAGCGCGGCGCGTGACCTTGATGCCAGGATGGGATGGTCTGGTCACAATTGCCGGCGTGCCGCTGGCGGTCGAAGGCGAGTATCGCGCGCCTGGCAGCGGGGGGGCGCCGGTGCTGATCGTCACCAACGCCGGGCGCGGCACGCGCACGATCACCGAACTGCCGAACACCTCCGCTCCGCCCGGCGCCAACCGAATGTCATCTCATTGACAGGACTTACGCGGTGGCGCATTTTTTGGTTCTGCCAGAGCCTGCGGCAGTGGAGTCATCCCGATGAAGGCGGATCTCGCCTGCGAGATGAGCGCGTAACTCCGTAGTTGACGCCAGAGGAGAGAAAAAACCATGCATGGCGCGCGAGTTTCCTATTATCGCTATCGTCCATTCCTGACGGTCATTGCTGCGGTTGCCCTTATCCTGCTGGGCATCGGCGCGGCGTACCTGGTCTGGATGAATATGTTGCGCGACCAGGAACGCCTCAGCCCGTCAACCGAACGAGTGCTGGTCACAACCGATGGTCAGCGCGTTCCGTTGACCCAACCCAGCCCGACGGGCACCGCAGCAGAAGCCACGCCGATTGCCGCAAGCGGGGTGCAGGTCACACCCGAAGCGCCGGTCACACCGACGCCGGACCCTGTTCTCCTGCCGCCAGAGCGCCTGATCATTCCACGCATCAACGTTAACTGGCCCGTGACGCTGGCAGACATCGATCACCTACCGAAGTTCCAGGGCATTGGATGGATGTTTGGAACCGCCTTTCCCGGCGCGCCGGGCAACATGGTCCTGACCGGACATGCTGGCGGACCCTATGCCACCTTTGATCGTCTGCACGAGGTGCAGCGCGGCGATGAAATCCTGGTGCAAACGATGTCCGCCCTCCATCGCTATCGGGTGCAAACGATCTACGAAACAACGCCGGACGATGTGCTCGTTATGGCGCCCAGTGATCGGACAATCGCCACACTCATCACCTGTAGCGGCGACTGGATTCTCGAGCGGCAGACGAATGAGCGACGACTGATTGTGGTTGCCGTGTACGAAGGGAAGGAGTAGGTTCTTTCAGCGGAGCGTCTTCAGGTGTGCGGGGTGTTGGGGTGCGGCGCCAGCGCCCGCGCGTGGAGCGCCCCTTGCGATGAGCCTGCCGCACCGTGTCCCTCCTGGCGTCTTGCCGCCCTTGTGTGACCGCACCCCTGGGAATGCATCGCTGAGCGGCATGTCCCGTCGCCTTTGCCAGACCGACATGTATCGGCTATCATACGGTGACCGTGCAGATCAGCCGATACTATCTGAGTCGCGATGGACGTTGTGGCGTTCAGTCAGACAAAATGTTTGAGCATTCGTTGTGCAAGGCGCAACGGTCAACACGCAGCGACAGGCGTGTCGCAGACGCACAACCGCGTATTGGCATCAGTCCGCTCGGCGGCTAAAGCTGCGGGCTACTGCTGCAAAGCCCGCCCGCGCGGGCTTAACCGGGTGATGCCGGATTATGTTCTCAAAAACCATCATTGTACAAGTGACCGCGTATTAGAGCCTATCCGAAAAACCCTGCGGGGTAGTCGAAGGCAGTGCCTTCGCCTACCCCATAATACCTCGCCGCCGGGTTTTCGGATAGGCTCTTAGTATCAGTTATTGGTTCTCAGTTCTTGGTTCTCATACTAACTTGTGGCCGGTCAGACAAGATGTTCGAGCGCCCGGTCCGCAAGACGTAACAACCCACAACGCGCGTTGGCGGTCGTGGACTCATGACTGCGCCTTGGCATCAGCAGCCCCAAGGGGGCTTCCACGTGCGGTGAGCGTGGTCGAACCGTGTGCGGTGAGCGTGGTCGAACCGCGTCCTCAGCGAGGGCGTTCGCCCGCAGCGCCCTGACGTCTCGCTGCGCGACCCGGCAGTATGGTACGAATGACCGCGCATTAGTTAGTAAGACACGAGGGAAACTGACCATGAGCGTCACTCACGATCCGCAGTCATACTGGCAGGCGACGGCGCCTGCTCCGGTTTTCCCGATTGATCTCCCCTCAACCGCGAATATCGTGGTTGTTGGTGGCGGCTTTTTCGGCGCAGCGACAACGTACTTTCTGGCGCGCGCCGGCGCTGCGCCGCTCCTGATCGAACAGGCGGCGCCCGCCTACGGCGCTACCGGTCGCAACGGCGGTTTTCACGTGGTTGGAACGGCGGAAGGGTATGCTGATGCCATCGCACGTCTGGGGCGCGACACAGCCCGCGCAATGATGCAGATCACGCTCGACAGTCGCGCGCTGCTACGGCAGACGCTCGCCGAAGAACAGATCGCCTGCGACTATCGCGAACCGGGGCATCTGACGCTAGCGTTGGGAGAAGAGCAGTATGTCGATCTCCAGCGCCACATTGCTGCGCTGCGCGCCGATGGGTTCGCCGCCGAACTCCTTGACCGCCAGCAGACGCAGGCGTTGGTCCGCACGCCGTTGAGCGAGGAGATCACGGGAGCGTTGTATGGACCGGAGAATGCGCTGCTCCATTCGGCGCGGCTGGTCTACGGATTGATCGCAGCGGCGCAACGGCACGGCGCGCGTGTGGCGATTGCGCGGGTCGAACGTCTGGTCCCGCACAATGGTCACGTCCGCGTGATCACCAATCGCGGCATCGTGGAAGCAGGCGCCGCAGTGGTGACCGTCAACGCCTGGACGCGCGACCTGATCCCGGCGTTGCGCGACGTGATCACGCCGGTGCGCGGTCAGGCGCTGGCGTATGCCCCCGTTCCGCGCATTTTCGAGCAAGGTATCGGCGCATCGGTCACTCCCACCGGCGAGTACTGGCATCAGACGCCGGATGGTTCCATCGTGATCGGCGGGTGCCGCGCCTGCGCTCCGGGGCGCGATGTTGGCGTTACCGAAACGATTCCGACATCCGAGGTCATGGCTGCCATCGAGCAGATCTTGCCACGTCTGTTTCCGCATCTCAGCGGGCTGGAAGTCACCCGGCGCTGGGCAGGGCTGATGGCGTTCACCGCCGACTACGCGCCGGTCGCCGATGCAGCGCCGGAGCTGCCAGGGGTGTGGATGGCTGGCGGGTTCTGCGGTCACGGCATGCCATTCGGCATGCGTTTCGGGCAGTTGCTGGCGGAAGCGGCGATTACCGGCGCCGCCTCCGCGGCGCTGGTGCCGTTCCGCGTGATGCGCCCGACACTGCAACTACAGCATCATCAGCAATAACGAACACCTGATCGTCCGGCTCAGAGGCGATCACCATTGCGCCGGTGAAACTGCCGAACGCTGGCAGCACACCGACCTGCGCGCCAAACCAGAAACAGGGGAGGGTCACGCGTTGCCTGCCGGCGCCGGTCAACTGGGCGGCAGGATGGAGATGTCCGGCGAGCGTGTACCCATCGGCGTGTGCTTTGGGATGGTGGCACATGACAAAGGGCGGCAGATGCCATGGCTCATCGATGCAGACGACCCCCCAGGCATTCGGTGGATCGCCGGCGTGCGCGTCGTGGTTGCCGCGCACCAGGAACAGGGCAAGATCGGCGTGGCGCTCCCGCCACTTCGCACACGCTGCGATGGTTGCAGCAGTGCGTCCGCTGCGCGCATGCAGCAGATCGCCCAGAATAATGACTTTCTGCGCATTGCAATGGGCAATAGCCTGACTCAGGCGATCCAGATCGGCGGTTGTTGTTCCTTCCGGCACAGCGATTGATGCGGTGCGGAATGCACTTGCTTTGCCGATATGCGGATCGGCGATGATCAGCGTGGCAGTGCGCCGCCAGAAAATGGCGCGCTCCGGGAGGAGCCACACGTCTTCTCCGGCAAGTGACACGATTTGTTCGGAACCCATCGAATCGTTTGACATAAGCGGGGCATCATCGAGAGACCGGTTCAGTCCAGTGCTATCTGGTAAACTCACACAAAGGCGCGAAGGCGCAAAGAGTCTGTATCAAAAAGCCGGTATTGTCGGTATGGTCTTTGCGACAGGAATTCCGCATTACTTGCGCCCTCCTCCGCAGGCGGGATTCGCAACAGGAGCCTGCGGCTTCAGCCGTCGGGCGCTTATAGAGCGATCAACCTAATGTTGCGCAACACTTGCCCGTGTTGACCGGCTTGTGGCTGACGTTGGCTGAGCCTGTCGAAGCCAATGTCAGCCGTTCACTTCCTGCCAAATAAGTTTCTCGTCTTTGCCCCGGCCGTTGGCTGAGCCTGTCGAAGCCAACGTCAGCCGCTCCGCATCCTTGATTGTCCAGGTTTTGGTTGAGCGCTCCATAATGAGGATGCGCAACATGGCGGCACAGGGCTGCCAGGCTGATGTCCGTGCCCATCAGCGCTGCGAACGTCTCCGCGCAGTGGCCTTCGGGTCGAGCAGCAACGCGCGGAGGAGTTCATCCAACGCGCCGGCGGATTGTCGGAGTCAGCGATGCAGCGCGAGACAATGCATAATGCGCACCCTATGCCATCAGGCGTATGCCGTGAACCGTGACGCTGCAACATCGCATCGTCTGGCATGGTATCATACGCACGCAGGCAATATGCTGGCGGTCAAGAGTGATTCCATGACGACAGAAACAGTCACACGCTACCGATTTACGGTTGACGCATACGCCCGTTTGCGCGAAGCCGGTCTGCTACGCGAGGATGACCGGGTTGAACTGATCGATGGGGAGATTCGTGAGATGAGTCCGATCGGTGCGCGGCACGTGAGCCTGGTCAATCGACTCACTGCTTTACTGGTGCGTCTGGCGGGCAATGATGCAATTGTCAGCGTGCAAAACCCGATCCGGCTGAACGAGTACAACGAACCCCAACCCGATCTGACTCTGCTGCGTCCGCGTGAGGATGCCTATCTCAATGCCCTTGCCACGCCAGAGGATGTGCTGCTTATCATCGAAGTCGCAGATACGTCGCTCGCTTACGATCAGCAAGAAAAACTGCCGCGCTACGCTCGCGCCGGGATTGTCGAAGTCTGGCTTGTTGATGCCAGCAGGCAGATCGTCGAGCAGTATACGATGCCGGCAGCGGGCGAATACACGCTGCTTCAAAAGATTTTGCCGGGCGGTCGGATCGGCGCCGTGATGTTGCCGCAGGTCAGTTTTACCACCGATGCACTCTTCTCGCCATGATTGACTCTCCGCCACAACCTCCCTCGCGCTGGCAGATGGCGCGCAGCCTGGTGTTGCGCTGGCTGGTGACGTCGCTGGCGATCTTTGTGGCTATTCAGGTCGTCCCCGGTATCGAGTTCGTCGGTCCTGGCTGGGAAATCGGACTGGTCGCGCTGGTATTTGGGCTGGTCAATACGGCGTTGCGCCCCATCCTGACCCTGCTGACCTGTCCGTTGGTGCTGCTGACGCTGGGACTGTTTACGCTGGTCATCAATGCGCTCTTGCTCTTACTGACCGCTTATATCGCCGGTGGTCTGGGGGTGCAGTTTCGCATCGATAGTTTCTGGTCGGCGTTTCTCGGCGGTCTGATCATTGCGATTGTCAATACCCTCCTCCTCTGGCTTGCCGGAGAAGCGCCGGTGCGCATCATCGTGCGCAATGACAGGATGGATCAATAAGAGACCGTCCAAATGCCGGGTAGGCGAAGGCATTGCCTTCGCCCACGCCGGGCCTTCGCCCACGCCGGGCCTTCGCCCACGCCGGGCCTTCGCCCACGCCGGGCCTTCGCCCACGCCGGGCCTTCGCCCACGCCGGGCCTTCGCCCACGCCGGGCCTTCGCCCA